>CAJWOI010000465.1 GCA_913044255.1 uncultured Alphaproteobacteria bacterium | reverse complement strand
TTTTTTCATCGGGTCTACCACATTAACAAACATTGTGCCTTGATCGGTGCATCGCCCTTCTCTTATTTCAGTCCCCACGGCTCGAACCGTGATTTCTTTGGCCATCCTCTTGCAACCGTCGATACCATATCGTTCGAGAAATCTATCACCATCCGCATTAACGAGAATCGTGCCAGGCGGCATTCCCGTTCTGGCGGGAATGTATTGGGTATTCTCCATGTCTATCAGTTCAGCGCCCGCACGAAAGGCAGCAGCCTGTCCATCACCAGTCTCATACAAGGATACTGTGGTATGCGAGAAAACATGGCTGTAAGTACCAGTAGCCAGAACTGTTGACTTCGCCTTGAAAACAATGAATTTGTTGGTGTTACAGTCGATGGCAGTCGCTCCCACGACACGGCCGTCTGTTTTGAGCAAATCTACGAGAGCAACGTCTTCCATAATCCGGATATCTCTCTTTTTTAATTGACCTCTGAGAGCGTCCATAACGGCAATCCCTGGTGGATAGCCATCTTTCTGAGAGTTAGGATTGGAAGGCTTTAAAGTTAAATTCCTGGCAAACGTGTGGCCCGGAGCATGATTGATGGCTATGTTCCCATCTTGGTTTCGCGCTAATTCTACTCCCCAGTCCTGTAACTCAAAGATCCTGTTGGCAGAATCGTTGGCGAGTATTTTTACTAGCTCTTGATTGCCTAGAAAACCACCGTGAGCAAGAAGGTCACGCATGGCATATTCGGGTCTGTCGTTTTCGTTGCTCCACGGACCCACAGCAGCATTCGTACCTACCCAAGGCGTACATCCGCTGTGCCCAACCTTTCCCTTGACAGCCATAACCACCTTGGCTCCGTGGTCATAAGCCTCTATAGCAGCTCTTGATCCGGCGCCGCCGCCACCGAATATGATTACATCGGTCTCAATCAGGGTATACATGACTCACTCCAACATCTTCAAAAACATATTTCCCTAGACCACTTTGATTTTTAGTTTATCCATGTATTTCTTACGGAACTTTGCTACTTTCGGCCTCACTATCACCCGGCAGTACGGCTGCAACGGGTTTTTTTGGAAATATTTCTGGTGGTAATCCTCAGCTTCATAGAACTTATCAAGAGCTATAATCTCAGTGACTATCGGATCGATCCATACCCGGGCGTCTGCTAACTCCTGAATAGCCACCTCAGCAATGCGTTTCTGCTCGTCATTGTGATAGAAAATCGCAGAGCGGTATTGCGTACCATAGTCAGATCCCTGTTGGTTAAGTGTAGTCGGGTCGTGAATCGTAAAGAAAATCTCTAAGAGATTCTTGAAGTTTACTATTTCAGTGTCGAACGTAATCTGAACAACCTCAGCATGACCCGTTTCTCCACCACACACTTCCTCATATGATGGATCCGCCAGCGCGCCTCCTGAATATCCAGATACGACCTCCGATACGCCTCTCAGTTCATCATAGACAGCTTCGAGACACCAAAAACATCCCCCAGCCAAAGTTGTGGTGTGTTTCCGATCATTGTGTTTGATCATAATCTCCACATCACCAATTTGTTTTCCACCACCGCGCCGTATTCGAACACACTTCAGAGTTGAAGACAACCGAAGTCATATGAAGCAACATGTGTCAACGGCGTTAAGATCTATCAAACACTGTTATCCCAGCATCTAAGGTGAATAAATCCCAACAAATCAGTTCAGAATTCCTTGCAACGACGAGCCCGTTATCTTAATGCGGTTTAACTATGGCTGCCCGGCCAGGATTCGAACCTGGGTCACGGGAGCCAAAGTCCCGTGTGCTACCACTACACCACCGGGCAATTCGCCTACCTCATTGCCATCATTGTAAAGCCATTGATGGTTCTGGGGAATTAGCTACAACCCATACTAAAATTTTGCAGTATCGGTTTGTTAGCGAGAAAACCGAAGTAAAAGGGACATTGAAGAACACGACTTTCTGACGCCTACAAAGACATTATCCTCAATCACTATATTGGACAATCTATTTAGCATAAATACAAAGCT
>CAJWOI010000464.1 GCA_913044255.1 uncultured Alphaproteobacteria bacterium | reverse complement strand
TCAGAGCAGTTAACGAAAAAATTATCTTCAACCGCAAACTTATGTTGAGGCGACCGCCCATTGCTTTCTTGCTTCCTCCACAAACAAGTATTCTGCGTTACAATACTCTTAAACGCGATGATCTGTCGGGTATTTCACAACAACCCCACAACTCAAACAACACGAAGTTGAAGACATTTTATGACCCAAAGCAGCAAAAAAGAAACAGACTTTTCTCGAATGTCGAGAAACATAATGTCCCGCCGAACGTTCCTTCGCGGTGGCGCCTCTCTTGGTACAACTGTCATTGTCGCCAAAGCTACAAGCGTCTCCAACGCTGCAATACAAAAATCCATACTTCACACTTTTTCGTTCGAACCTGTCCTAGCAAACACGGAAGACACCGTCTCATTACCAAATGACTTTAGCTGGCACGTTGTGATTCGATGGGGCGATCCGCTCTGGTCCAGCGGGACTGAATTTGACCCAAACACGCGTGGCACAGCATCAAGCCAAGAATTCGCTTTTGGAGACAACAACGATGGCATGGAGCTATTCACGAAGGGCGATCTGAATATTCTAACAGTAAATAATGAATACACAAACCTTCGCATTATATATGGAAACCGTTCATCAAAACTGCCAGAGACGATCGACGATATTCGCAAAGGAAAAATGGCGATTGGCGTTTCTGTGGTAGAAATCTCCCAGCAAGGTGGCCGCTGGTCAATTTTAAAAGACTCTGTCTACAATCGACGCGTCACGGCCGAAACGCCGACGGAGATGACCGGTCCTGCTCGTGGCCACTACCTGCTAAGAACCAACGAAGATCCAGATGGCATTAATCCGATAGGCACCTTACATAATTGCGGGAGTGGCCGTACGCCATGGGGCACATACTTAACGTGTGAAGAAAATTTTCATCATTTTTTTTCTTCCAGTGATCAATCATTTCAACTAACGGACGCCATGAAACGATATGGGATCAAGTTGAACGATCGGGGGTACGGTTGGCGCAAACAAGATGCGCGCTTCGATATTGCCGCGAGTCCAAACGAATCCAACCGTTTTGGCTACATAGTGGAACTTGACCCCTTAGATCCAACGTCGACGCTGAAAAAAAGATCCGCCCTTGGCAGGTGCAATCATGAAAATGCAGCTGTAATTGTGAGTGAAAGCGGTTATGTCGTGGTTTATATGGGAGACGATGAACGCGGTGAGTTTCTCTACCGCTTTATCAGTAAAGAAAAATATCATCCTGATAGAGATAATTCGAACCTTTTAGAATACGGGCGCCTGTATGTGGCTAAATTCCATGATAATTTAAGGGGGGAATGGTTAGAACTAACACCACAAACTACAGGCATGGCTTCACAAGCGGAGATATGCATCCACACCCGCTGTGCAGGCTCAGCAGTAAATGCAACCACTATGGACAGACCCGAGTGGATTGCAGTCAGTCCCAACAAAACGGACGTGTATTGCTGTCTGACGAATAATAGAACCCGCGGTAAAACACCAAACACAGGTGGCGATGCAACCCCTGTCAATGGCCCAAATCCGCGCCCCAACAATAAGTACGGCCAGATAGTTAAGTGGGCTCCGGACCACAATGATCATGACAATGATAAATTTACTTGGGAACTTTTTGTCCTAGCGGGAAACCCTACCGTTCACTCCAATTTGAATGCAGGCTCTCAAAACATGAACAGGGACAACTTATTTAATTCTCCAGATGGGCTTGCCATCGATAGAAACGGATTGTTATGGATGCAAACCGATGGAAATTATAGCAATGAGGGTGATTTCGCCGGTATGGGAAATAACCAGATGCTGATCGCAGACCCAAAGACAGGGGAAATTAAGCGTTTCTTGGTTGGACCAAGAGAATGTGAGGTCACTGGTATTGCTTGGAGCAGCGACAGAAAATCGGTATTTGTTGGGATCCAACATCCTGGCGAAAAAGGTGGGGGCCATTTCCCGGATGGAAGTAAAAGTGTGCCACGTTCCGCAGTTATTGCAATCAACCGAAATGATGGTGCGCCGATTTGCTGAAACAAGTGCACAAAATTAAATACTCGCGTTCGTATATAAACATTTT
>CAJWOI010000463.1 GCA_913044255.1 uncultured Alphaproteobacteria bacterium | reverse complement strand
CGTATAGGTATTGGTCATCCTGTAGATAACACAGAGGTTTCGGACTTTGTGCTGAGCGATTTTGCAAAGGATGATCGTTCGTGGTTAGACAAAGTAATCCCGGCTTTGGTTGAGGCGGTTCCTTTTATCTTGCGTGGCGATGGGGCGGGATTCACCAATAAAGTTAGTTTGCTAATCAATTCAAAATTGGAAGGTTCTAGTTCCAAGGCGGGCGCTAGAGCCGCGGGTAAAGACTGAGGGTTGGATGGGTTTCAACTGCGGGATCGTTGGTTTGCCCAACGTCGGCAAGTCGACGCTGTTCAATGCTCTGACCGTTGGTAGCGCTGATGCGGAAAATTATCCCTTTTGCACAATTGAACCAAACGTGGGGCGGGTCTCTGTCCCTGATCGCCGTTTATATGAAATCGCGACGCTCGCTGGTTCGGAAGCGGTGGTCCCCACTAGTCTGGAATTTATCGATATTGCGGGTTTGGTTCGTGGGGCCAGCTCCGGGGAAGGATTGGGGAACCAGTTTTTAGCCCAAATTCGGGAAGTGGATGCGATCGTCCATGTGGTGCGATGTTTCGATGGAAGCGAAATCACCCACACTCATGGTGCCGTGGATCCTGTTTCGGATGCACAAGTTGTTGAGATGGAGCTGATGTTAGCCGACCTCGAGAGCCTTCAGCGACGCCGGGAGGCCTTGGCAAAAAAGCGTCGCACCGGGGACAAGGCTGTCCATGCTTTGTTAGAGGTGATAGGCATGGCGGAAGCACTACTTGCTGACGGCAAGCCGGCTCGCTCTTTGTTACTCGGTGGGCCTAAGGCGCTCCTCCTATCGAGCCTTGAGTTACTTTCGTCCAAACCTGTTATGTATGTATGTAATGTGGACGAGTCGGCAATAAGAAATGGCAACTCATATTCAGTTGCCCTCCGGACTCATGCAGATAGGCAGGATGCTGCCTGTGTAGTGGCTTCGGCCCGAATAGAATCCGAAATATCAACCATTGGAGATGTTGGGGAGCAAAGCGCATTCTTGGAGTCGTTAGGGTTGACCGAATCTGGCCTTGCGCGGGTCGTCAATGCTGGGTACTCATTGCTTGGTCTCATTACATTTTTTACGGCAGGGCCTAAGGAAGCGCGCGCATGGACCTTGAGTAGAGGTTCCAGCGCGGTGACCGCGGCGGCCAAGGTACACAGTGATTTTGCGAGGGGTTTCATTCGGGCTGAAACCATTTCGTATAAGGACTATGCGTCACTGGGGGGTGAAATAGGTTCCCGCGGGGCTGGTCGGTTGCGACAGGAAGGCCGTGACTATGTAGTGAAAGACGGCGACGTGATTCTTTTTAGGTTTAATATTTAACCGATCGTTGAGTTGACTTCCGTGCCCCATTCCCTCGTTTGCCGGCACCGTGCCCCCGGGTAATATGGGAGGTAGTACAGTATAGGTTACGGTGAGATGCGTGCGGACAGCAGCTATATATTAGGTTACTGCGCCGTGGCAGTGTTTGTATTTTTTGTCCGAGCCGCAAGGGCACGGCGCATTGCGACCAATTTTGCCCCAGGTTGAGGGGTCGTTGGTATCCAAAACGCCTCTACTGGGGCGGAGCCCGGTAAACGTCTGACTTGATTTGGCGTTGTTGGTCCCGCGGGTTCTCGCACTTGACGATAGACGGGGGACAGGATTTGCTGGTGATGTGGATTGGGGTGGGCCGGCGTCGGAGGGATTGGATTGAAATTCTACGTGAGAAAGCAGTCTAGTAACAGTCTCACGGAATCGATTCAGCATTTCCTGAAAAAGGTTAAAAGCCTCGGATTTGTATTCATTCAACGGGTCGCGCTGACCATAGGCACGTAGTCCGATGCCTTGGCGTAAATGATCTAGATGCAACAAATGATCTTTCCACTGTTGGTCAAGTACTTGCAAAACCAAACTTTTTTCGGCAGCCCGCATCAACTCCGGCCCGTAGCGAGCTGCTTTTTCTGCCATCTTCCGATCAACTGCGTCAGCAAGTCGAGATTGAATCTCTGTCTCCGCAATGCCCTCTTCTTTGGCCCAATCCTCGATTGGCAATTCCAGAGCAAATAGGCGTTGGCATTCGCTTGAAAGCACT
>CAJWOI010000462.1 GCA_913044255.1 uncultured Alphaproteobacteria bacterium | reverse complement strand
TGGCAATTTCGAACAGATTTTCTTCACTCAGAGATTCATCATTTAGTCCGAGATCTTTGTAATCTGGTTCACTAGTCCGCAGGATATCTCGCAATTTAAGATCAAGTTTGGCTACCAAGACCCTGAGTTCATCAGTGGTCGGCGGGTTTTTTAAATAGTAAATTATTTCGGGATTAACACCATTTTCTTTCAATAGCGCCAATGCTGATCGGGACTTGGAACAACGTGGATTGTAATAAATTGTAGTGGGTTCCATAAGAGCAGCGCGATGAAAGTCCAGCTTCTAATGATTTTCAGGTAGTATACGGTATATTCAATGGCTATCCACGCGGAAACAGCGCCAGTGCTCGCTAATAAAAACCAATACTAGGAAGCTTATTTGTGACGTCATTTACGACTGCAGTTACTGGGCTGATCAAAGGGAAAGTCCAGGGTGTATGCTTCAGGACCGAAGCTCAGAAGAAGGCGCGTAATTTTAACCTGACTGGCTGGGCACGCAATACTGACGATGGTGACATGGAAGTTCTGGTTGTTGGAAATAAGCTTGCTGTGGAGTTTATGAAAGTCTGGCTGGCAAAAGGTCCGAGTGCTGCCATTGTAGAAAAAGTTGAATTTGTCAACTGTGAGGATCCGGGATTGGAAGATTTCGAAGTGCGGGATTAGCCGCTCAAATGCACGCCAAGATTATTGGCCAGAAACCCCAGTATTCTTTCCTTACTGATGGCCTGTTTTTTGCCTTCAGCCCGCCGCACATACTCGACAGTACCCTCAGCAAGGCTGCGAGGAGAAACCACGATACGATGGGGAATACCGATGAGCTCTGATTCGACAAATTTAACACCTGGGCTAGTTTTTTTATCTCTGTCATCCATTAGGACTTCGATACCTAGCGCCTGAGCTTCTTGGTACAGCGATTCTGAAAAAGCCTTCACTTGTTCAGATTTGTAGGCATCTATTTGCAAAATGATTAGGTCGAAAGGGGCAATGTTCTCTGGCCATATTATACCGCGTTCGTCGTGATTCTGTTCGATACATGCAGCGATCACACGAGTAATTCCGATGCCATAACACCCCATGGACATAGCTGTAGACTTGCCGTTTTCGTCTAGTACTGTCGCATTGAAAGCTTGGCTGTATTTTGTCCCTAATTGAAAGATATGGCCCACTTCTATGCCACGATTAATTGATAGCACGCCCTTACCGTCGGGACTAAGATCTCCGCTTTTTACTCTACGGAGATCGGCTTTTTCATCGAACTTGATATTATCGTTCCAATTAGCGTCTTGATAGTGCCGGCCTAGCTGGTTGGCTCCACACACAAAGTTGATCAATTCCGCAACCGAGTGATCAGCAATTGCTCGAACGGGCAGTTTGACTGGACCGATACAACCAGGGGGGCACCCAATCATCTTTTCAATAGTTTTCTCATTAGCAAAAGTCAGAGGTGATGCTACTCCCTTAATTTTTTGGGCTTTTATCTCATTAAGTTCCTGATCTCCCCTTATAAGCAAAGCCACTAGGTCATTGTTTGTTTCTCCATTGGCATCCTCTGCATGTACCAGCAAAGTCTTAATGATGACTTTGGTATCTATACTTAACCGTGCGGCTACTTCTTCAATGGTGTGAGCATCACCTGTATCCACAAGTAGTGCATTCATTGTTGGGTTGTCACTGGGCTCCGGAGGGATCGCCCCCTCGGCCAGATCTCGATTGGCGGCATAGTCACTCTCAGTGCTGAACACGATCTCGTCTTCACCGGAATCTGCAAGTACATGGAATTCATGGGATGCGCTGCCACCAATATTGCCGGAGTCGGCGAGTACAGGGCGAAAGTTCAGACCTAAACGTGTAAAAATCTTACAATAAGTTTGGTGCATTATCTGGTAGGTTTCTTCCAAGGATGTCTGATCGATGTGGAAAGAGTAGGCATCTTTCATGATGAATTCGCGGGCACGCATGACCCCAAATCGCGGTCGGGTTTCGTCTCGGAATTTGGTTTGGATTTGGTAAAAATTTGCCGGCAGTTGTTTATAGCTGTTACATTCCTGACGAATCAGATCGGTAATCACTTCTTCATGGGTGGGGCCTAGACAGAAATCCCGCTCATGACGATCTTTAAAGCGAAGCAGTTCCGGACCCATGT
>CAJWOI010000461.1 GCA_913044255.1 uncultured Alphaproteobacteria bacterium | reverse complement strand
TTTCCGGAGCACCTTGAGGTCCGCGTCGTCTTCCAGCAACAAGGAGTCGGCCGAGGCGTCCAACTTGAAGTCTTTTGCGTGATAACCGAAGAAAACCAGAATTGAGAACAGCACGACCAGAACCGACTTAGGATTGTGGAGCACCAGAGTGTCATAGGCCTGCACGGTACGAGACGCCATGGAGTTTCCTCTTTGAGCAAAGCTAATTCAGCCAGGGGAACAATGGTGTCGCCCCATGGTGCGTACACTTTTCCAGAGGGGTGCAGGTTATCGCCGGCCACCAGGGTCGGATCGCCGCCTGCCCGTCTGAACCGAGATTCCCCAGATGAATCCCAAATTCGGGAAAATCGTACCACCATTCTGCTGCCATAGGAACTGCATCCCTTCGGCAGTCATCCGATGGCCTGATTTTGGAGGTCGGCCCTCGCTTGGAGAAGCATTTGTTCTGATTTTCGGACATTCAGACGCACCCCTCTTGTCATTTCCACCTTGTGTGCCGTCGATGTCTTCGCCGTACGCCGGAGCACCTTAACCGGCGTATGATTGGGTTGAACCGACCGTCGGATGTGGGCGCAGTTAAACCAGTCGAGGGATTAAAATAGGCTCACCCTCGAGGCGAATGATGGTTGGCCGCTCACTTATCCCCGTGTTTCTTTAGTATCCACAGCTGTGTGGTCTTCACCGGTCGCGAAAGTACGAGTAAGATTTTGGCATGGATCCCGTTTCGCCTGCAGTCGCGTATAAGCATGAGCGACAGAATCACGAAGGTGGCGAGTATCGCACGCTGCCACAAAATATTGATGCTGAGCAGGCTCTGCTCGGCGCATTACTGATAGATAACGATGCATACGATAAAGTATCGACATTCCTGGAGCCTTCTCATTTTTACGTGCCAGTCCATGGACGTCTTTACGAAGCAGCGCGTGCACTTATTCAGCGAGGACAGGTGGCTACTCCTGTGACGCTGAAGGCTTATTTTTCCTCGGATGAGTCATTGGTTGATGTTGGTGGCGCGGATTATTTAGAGCGCTTGGTGTCAAGTGCTGTAAGTCTTGTCCATTCTGAGGACTATGGCCGGGTAATTGTTGACCTTAGCCTTCGCCGCGATCTTATCCGGCTTGGTGAGACGGTTGTAGAACGAGGCTACGATCCAGCGGTGGATGAAACTGCAATCGATCAAATCGAAGCCGCAGAAGGAGATTTGTACCAGATGGCCGAGACGGGGGCGCCGGAGGGAGGGTTCCAAACCTTTGGTGAGTCAGTTGAGGCCGCGCTTGAGCTAGCTGAAAACGCTTATAAACGCGACGGCCAGCTCTCCGGTGTTGCGACAGATTTTGTGGATATCGACAATTTGCTCGGAGGGCTGCACAAGTCAGATCTAATCGTGATCGCGGGGCGCCCATCGATGGGCAAGACCGCGTTGGCCACTAACATTGCTTTCAATGCTTCGCGGGCTCATGCGAGCGATTCGAAGGCAGGCGCGGTGGTAGGGTTTTTCTCATTGGAGATGTCTTCAGAACAGTTGGCAATGCGAATTCTTGCTGAGGAATCGGGGATTCGTTCCGATCATATTCGGCGTGGGAAAATTAAGGATGACGACGAATTTGTAAATCTAGTGCGAGCGGGGCAAGAATTGAGTCGGGTTCCTCTTTTTATTGATGATACTCCGGCGCTGTCGGTATCGCAGCTACGCACCCGAGCACGTCGTTTGAAACGTACGCAGGGTCTGTCGTTGTTGGTCGTGGACTATCTTCAGTTGTTGAGACCACATAACAAGGCGGAGAATAGAGTCCAGGAAATCTCTCAGATCACTCAAGGTCTTAAGGCATTGGCCAAAGAACTAGATTTACCAATTTTGGCGCTGTCGCAGTTAAGTCGTGCGGTCGAACTACGGGAAGACAAACGCCCGCAACTTTCCGACTTGCGAGAATCTGGGACCATCGAACAAGACAGCGACGTTGTTATGTTTATTTATCGTGAGGAATATTATCTTGAACGGAGTGAGCCTCAGCAACGTGCAGATGAAACTAGTGACCGGTTTAATGAGCGCTATAATCGGTGGCAGGAACGTTATGAAAAGGCTGCCGGCTTGGCCGATGTGATTGTGGCTAAGCAGCGGCATGGGCCGATAGGTCGAGTAGGGTTGAAATTTCACCCGGAAAC
>CAJWOI010000460.1 GCA_913044255.1 uncultured Alphaproteobacteria bacterium | reverse complement strand
GTGGGGTCTGTAAGTCGGTTGGACTAAGACACCTTCCTGGATCAATTCCTCGATGTCTGCGCAATCGATAATTGCGTCAAATGCGAGATTGAGTTGGTCGCGTTGGTCGCCGGTCCGACGTTCGGGGGAGGCGGTCAGCCCCATAAACTGGGCTCCTCGTTTGCCGTGTTCATCGAAGTCGTCGACGATTCGTTTATAGCCCTTTCCGTTCGGTGATACGCGGTGCGCTTCATCCACGATGATGAGGTCAGCTTGAGGCACGGCATCAGTCAAAATTTGCTTCGCCCGCATATTGGTAGCAAGCAAAATATCGTAGCCCTTAAAGGCGGGACCTTTATCAGATAATGCCAGTTTTCGAACATTGTGTTTTTCGCTCAGTGCTTTTTCAAGTTGCTCTAGCAACACCAAACGGTGGCACAGGATGACTATTTTCTTTCCCTTGTAGAATCGGTCAATAATTTCACTTGCGAGTACAGTTTTACCGGCCCCGGTGGGTGCTTTGAGAATGAAGCGGCGATGTTGCTTAACGATCGTAGGATAGTCGTCAATTATTTTCTGTTGCCAGTTTCGAAGATGCATAAGACGCCTGTGTCCGAACGATGTGACCATACTTGATGCCCCGTTAGACGCAGCCATATTGACCTATGGTCAATAAGAAAAACCGCTTAACGGCGCCGTTTGCGGACATTGAGGGGGAAACCCAGACACTTTGCCCACGAGCAAACCCGTCATCATATATCAGCAAGCCCCCCCTCTTGGACACTACTTTAAATTCTCTGAGGAGGTTGGCGGGGCCTTTTCGCCAAAGTTCCAAAAAATAGGGCTGAGACCCCATTCTTCGCAGGTGCCTAAACCCTCGGACGCTGCTCTGAACCCCGTGGAGATTTGGAAAGAATGATGCCCATGGAGATTTCCCTTTACGTAAAAATAACAATAACATCTGGGAAAGCCCCACCATTTTTTAGCGGCTATCAAGATTAAGTAGGTACCATAGAATTATCTTGGGAGAACCCACATGATCATTTCGGATGTTCGTACACATCTTTTGTCTGTGCCGTATATCGATCCACCACAGGTTGGATTTATCCCCCTCACGAACATTGATTTATTGGTGGTGGAGGTGGAAACCAAGTCCGGCATTATCGGAACTGGTCACCTTCATCCGTTGGCTGGTGGCATGCGGACGTTGGAAATGTGCGTTCATGAGATGCTGAAACCGTTGCTGATTGGACAGGATGGGCGGGAGGTTGAAGCTTTGTGGCATAAAATGTGGGCGGCAACCTTCATCCAGGGGCGGATGGGGATCACTGTCATGGCGATGTCTGCTCTCGACGTCGCATTGTGGGACGCACTAGGTCGGTCCGAAAATATGCCGCTCTGGAAACTTTGGGGCGGGCAGCCGGACCCGCTGCCAGTTTATGGTTCTGGATGTTATCGAGGACTCGGTCATGACGGCATGATTGAAAAGGCGGAGCGATTTGTAGGGCAGGGCTTCAAGGCGATTAAGATGCAGGTGGCTCATCTTTTTACGCATGACGAGGATGTCACTAATGTTCGAGATATGCGAGCCGCGTTGGGTGATAAAATTGAGATCATGGTGGATGTGAACCAAGGTTGGACCACCGAAGAGGCAATTACCGTAGGGCGACAGCTTGACGAATATGGTATTTCGTGGCTCGAAGAACCGGTTCTTGCGGATAATTTTGATGGTTACCATGAAATTGCTGACGCAATTAGTACGCCCGTTGTGGGAGGCGAAAACCATTTCACTCATCACGATCTAAAGCCATTTTTTGTCAGCGGCAAGATACCAATACTACAGCCTGATGTGATGCGTGGTGGATATACTGAATTAAGGGTAATCGCCGATCATGCGCATCAAGCAGGTTTGAGAATTGCTCCGCACTTATTTCCAGAGTTGAGCGCACAGCTGATTGCATCCATTCCTAACCCATCTTGGCTGGAATATATGGGCTGGTGTGATCATCTCTGGGTAGAGCCTATTGTTCCCAAAAATGGAATGATAACGCCCACCAATCGGCCGGGTCACGGAATGGACTTTCGAGCAGAACTTTTTCAGGAGTGCCCGTACAGCGATTGAGTTGCGCCTGTTCCGCCTGGCCAACCGGTTTTTCTGCGCTTGTTTTGGTGATTACCTTATATGCTGGCTTTGTGATCAGGAAATTTACGCAACGAACAC
>CAJWOI010000459.1 GCA_913044255.1 uncultured Alphaproteobacteria bacterium | reverse complement strand
TTCGAAACAGGCAAGGCGGTGACCGATTTCACCATACCGGCTTCTGGCGGCGGGTTTGCCAAAAATTGGCCGGATCTGAATTTTGATGCCATGCCGCTACCATACATGAAGACCCCTCTTACCCATCTTGGCGGGATTCTGCCCATGGTCACAGCGAAGACCGATAATCCAGATGAAGCCAAGTTGTTTGCCCAATACTTTACCAGCAAAGAGGGATATACCGCCTATCATAACGTCTCACCGACTATTCCGGCGCGTCTTTCCTTGGTTGCCGAGCTGGAAGGTCTGCAGTCAGGCCACCTAGACTTGCTATTTCAACAGATGGTTGAATGGGGACATAAGCAACCTGGTGGACCAGCCAAGGCAATCCTGATTCAGGTTATCGGTAACAACCTGCTGCCAAATATCGGGCTGGGTGGGGACATCGAGGCAGAGGTTGAGGCTGCCATTCAAGAAGTCGATGCACAGCTGACACAGTTTCAGGAATAACCATATCGGGCTGGGTGGGGACATCGAGGCATAGGTTGAGACTGTCATTCAAGAAGTCGATGCACAGCTGACACAGTTGCAGCAATAACCAGCACCATAATGACCCTGGCGGCTCGGAGCCGCCAGGGTCATACTATCTTGGCCGCATGAATACTTCAAATCAGAAATTTCAACTTTACCGGGCGGTTCTACTTCTGGGACTGCCCTCTTTGATCGGTTTTATCCTTTTTCATTATTGGCCGATTCTGGAAACCTTCAGGATCAGTCTAAATAGATATAATTCTTTTACGGGAGACATGACCTGGGTCGGATTAAAGCATTATGCAACCGCAGCAGAGGATCCTCTCCTGCGGCTCACCTTATTTACTTCGCTAAAATATTTCTTTCTAAAAGTACCCGTCCAGATGGCACTGGCCTTTGCATTGGCTTTGTTCGTAAGCCGACCTGGAAAGGGCATTGGCGTTGTCCGTACGCTGATCTTACTCCCCACGATCACTTCGTTTGTGGTTGCGTCAGTTCTTTGGGGAATGATGTACCACCCCAATATCGGTTTGTTCAATAGCGTGCTGGAGGTCATTGGAATTGGACCTCAGCCCTTCCTGCGGAGTGCAGATCAAGCTCTGCCTGCGGTTGTGGTAATTACCATTTGGAAAGAGGTGGGTCTATCCATGTTGTTCTTTATGGCAGGACTCCTGGCTATTCCACCTGAATATTATGATGCAGCCAATGTAGATGGGGCTAATTCGTGGCAATTGACACGGCATATAACCATACCGCTTTTGAGAAATACAACCGCTTTTGTTTTGGTTACAAGCACAATCCATGCGTTTAAGGTCTTTGTGCCCATAAAGGTGCTCACTGACGGCGGCCCGTCGAACGCAACCCGCGTGATCCTACTATACATTTTCCAACTGGCCTTCAAATTTACCCGCATGGACTATGCTTCAACCGTTTCGGCCATCCTGGCCGTGATTCTACTCATCATCAGCATCATACAGATGCGAGTGTCGAGAGAGCAGACAACATGAACGTTGATAACAGTTTGACCGCGAATATAAGGTTGAGAGACGCTCCGAGAATGTCGCGGGCATTGCTCATTTTGATGGGCGTTCTTGTAGTGGTGATCGTTTTTGCGACGCCTTATCTCTGGCTGATTGTGTCGACCTTTAAAACTAGGGAAGATCTATTTGCAGATATGTACCCCTTTTCGTGGAGAGTTTTCATCCCGGTAGCTCCCACGCTGGAAAATTTTAGAACCCTTTTCTTGGAATATGATTTTTATATCCCGGTATTAAACAGTCTGGGCCTGGCTCTAGCGGCTGTCATCATCTCAACTTTCCTTAACAGCATGATGGCGTTCGTGTTGTCATGGCTTAAGTTTCCCGGACGACGATTGGTGTTTTTCACCATACTGGCCACGTTGCTTGTCGCTTTCGAGGCCAAAATCGTCCCTTTATTTATCATCGTCCAGAGACTAAATCTCTATAACACATACCTGGCCATCCTGATTCCGTGGATTACCGATGCATACTTTATTTTTTTGCTGCGCCAACATTTCTTAGATCTACCTAAAGATCTGTTCGACGCGGCGACTGTGGATGGGAGTTCCTACTTTCGGACATTTTGGAGTGTTATGCTGCCAAACATCAAACCCGGTCTGATCAGTGCGATGTTCATAAAGTTTATCTTCACCTGGGATTCTTTCATCTGGCCCTTAATCGCGGTGCGGGACGAGTCGAAAAAGG
>CAJWOI010000458.1 GCA_913044255.1 uncultured Alphaproteobacteria bacterium | reverse complement strand
ACCGCCGCGCACCGGACAGTTCTTTCTCGCTATTTCGCCCGATCATTTTTCCGGTGGTGCCTTCGGTGCTAGGGTGAGTGATCTTGCACAGGCTATTAACGACCAGTCGGGTGCCCGCTTGCCCGGTAGCCAGCGGCGTTTGAATCGTTCTCTGTGCGATCGGAATGGCATCACGGTAGAAGAAAGCCTTCTCTCACGCATAGAATCTTTTTTAACCTAGACAAAACAATGAGGTGGGGCTTCAAAAATCAAGTTCAACCTAGAATCTATCCGCTCGGTACGGGGAAATATACATTGCAGGATTGCGCCCCATCAACTCCTTGGAAAAACTATCTGAAGAAAATAGCTACAACACCCATACGGCATTAGTGAGTTGTTACGTCGAATTTAAACATCCGACGGCTCCAGAACGTTGGGGCAACCACGGTTACCGGATTTTCACTGACTAGGCCTTTAGCCCTTTGCCAAGCAGCTTCGAAACTACTCGTTGGTTGGATCCCAATTTTTAAAAAAGGTGTCGGGTTCCGAGCACCAGCAATTATCATCTGTGCTGCTCGAGAGAGAACATAATCGCATGAATAGAGGAGCCAAAACGGATGGATGGGATGATAGGCATTGCCATCCCGATAATGCTCCAAATACTCAGGCCTTTTAGCAATTTCTGACTGATACTGTACCAAATCATGAATATTCTCATGGCGTCCAGCTAGATCAATAACCTCCTGGTAGGATGGATATGTATCGGCATCAATTTCGCCGTTGGAAGGGCTTACGCCAATGACCACGCCACCTTTTTTTAAAAGATGATCTCCAAGCCAAATTCGCGGAGGATAGGCCATCCCAATTGCTGCAATTAGGGGATTATCAGCGCTGCCATACGCAAAGCTTTGGGTTAGGCCAACGACAAAGATATCGGCCTGGGGAACATCTACCCGACTAAAAGTATCCGCCGCAGCCCAGGCCGGTTCCTCCACCTCTGGAGAATAGCCAGCAAAAATACCCGACATGCGTCCTGCACTACCACCCACCCAATTGATATAGAATATTCGTCGCCCGATCTCCCTCTCTAACTTAGCGTTTATCTCGGCCTTTAGTTTTCGGAAATACATTCGTTTATGGTCACCAAGTGTCGTTTCCGGATGATTAACCACGTTATGATTGTGGTGTGACATAATACTTTCAGTAGAGGCGAGACCAATAACAGCTCCCGTCCCTGTATATCCGCCCCAACTATGCGCCATTACTTGACCTACATAGACCATCAAGTCGGCTTCAACGAATGCCCGATTATGCTCAACTACACACCCACTCGCTGTTTTACCAAAATATTTAAGACGGGCAGGATCTAGGCAATCGTGATTAATTAGCTGACCCGTGCTCCAGAACCCATTGAAGACTTCATCTCCAACAAACGATCTCAATTCTTCTGCCGTCCATTTTTTGTGATTTCCGTTAGCACAGATTAGAACGATGTCGTCCCTGCTGACGCCAAAGCTAAGAACTTTGCTTATAATCCTTGGCAGAATTAGTTGCCAAGGTGCTGGCGGCTTTGTCGGATCATCAAAGCCGATAGCTACTTTCATACCCGGCTTCACAAGCTTATCAAAAGGTAGAGATCCGTGTGGATTTTGCAAAGCGTTTTCAAGGTCTTGCTCTGGCACCCGCAGAGGTTCTGGCTCCTTGAACTCAGCAATCACAGCGGTTTCTGGAACCTGTATCTTCTGTTGTTCACCACCAAAATCTACATCCACATATTTATGCGCCATGGTTCACCCTTCAATTTTACTGGCCCTATGCTTATGGACAATCAGACGCAAAATAATGACAACCAAAATGACCGCGACCCAAAGAAGCTCAATTTGGGACCAGTTGATAAGTAGAAACAATCCAGCAATAGTAAACAACGCGAATATATATCTGTCGATCCACGTCAGCCGAATAAGAAAATACCCATAGCATGCAACCGATGTCGTGATTTGCAAAACAAGTATCAATGCTATCGGCGGCAGCACCTCCCAGCCAATATTCGGAAACTTTAAAAGCTGTGGGTGATAACAGAATGCGAAGGGTATGATAAATGTTGTAAGCATTAATTTCATACTGTCTAACGCAGTTCCAAGAAACGATCCGCCTGAGAGTTTTGCTGCTGCGAGAGCACTAACCGCCACAGGTGGCGTCAGAGTTGAAAAGACGGCAAAATAGAAAACAAAAAAATGTGCTACAATTGCTTCTACCCCAGTTGCCA
>CAJWOI010000457.1 GCA_913044255.1 uncultured Alphaproteobacteria bacterium | reverse complement strand
TAATCGGTAGCAAGGCCTATTTGATCACTGCATTGTGTCGCATTGGTAAAACAAGCACGCCACCAGCACAGAGCGCAAGCTGGAGGTGACCGGAATAACGCCTTTCAATACGTTTCCCGAAAACTTAACGAATTATTAACCAAAGTAGCGAGGCACCTTTACTACGCTTATTGTTACCCACTGGTTAAATCATGCCAGGTTTAGACACTCAATGACAGGGCGGCGCCTTACAGTCAACAGCCGAGATTGCTCTAACAAGTCATCTTGAAAATCAAATAGAGAAAGTAATATGGTCACTACCCGATCGTCAATGAAGGATAAAGATGTTGCGTTTCATTTACACCCATTCACCAATCCGTCGGCACATGAAGCGACTGGGCCGCATGTTATAGAAAAGGGTTCGGGTATTTATCTCACAGATGCAGATGGGAAAACGTTTATCGATGGCATGTCGAGTCTGTGGTGCTGTTCACTTGGGTATGATGAACCTCGCCTGGTCAATGCTGCTTACCAGCAATTGCAGAAACTGCCCTATAGCCACACTTTCCGCGGACGCAGCCATCCAAATTTGATTGAACTTTCCGAGAAGTTGATCAAACTGGCGCCGAATAAATTGTCGAAGGTCTTTTTTGCGAATTCCGGATCAGAGGCAAATGATACGGCGATTAAACTCGCTTGGCACTACAACAATGCTAGAGGGATGCCCAATAAGAACAAAATCATTGCTAGGCAAGGGGGATACCACGGCTCTACTGTCGTTACAGCAAGCCTATCAGGCCTATCTTATATGCATAGTGCCTTTAATCTTCCATTAGGTGGAATTGTTTTTACCGACTGCCCGCATTTTTATCGATATGCCTTAGCGGGGGAAACTGAAGAGGAGTTTTCAAGTCGTTTGGCAAACAACCTTGAACAATTAATAATTCTGGAAGGGCCCGATACTATTGCAGCATTTATTGCTGAACCCGTGATGGGAGTTGGAGGCGTCATCATTCCTCCACAATCCTATTTTCAGAAGATCCAAGAGGTACTGCATAAATACGAGATTCTGATGATAGCGGATGAGGTAATCTGCGGATTCGGTCGAACAGGATCAATGTTCGGCAGTACCACATTTGAAATTAGGCCGGACATGATGACCATGGCTAAAGGTTTGTCTTCTGCATATTTCCCAATTTCTGCGTTGATGATATCTGATGAAGTATACGGGGTTATGGTTAGTGCAAGTCAAAAGGACGGAGTGCTTGCCCATGGCCTCACCTATTCTGGACATCCAGTCGGCGCTGCTATTGCCCTGGAAGTGTTAAGCATTTACGAGGAGCAGAACATTTGCTCTCACGTTAGTAATGTAGGCAAACACTTTCAATCTGGACTGCGTCAATTGCTCAGGAATCCTCTAGTAGGGGAGGTTCGAGGTATTGGGTTGATGGGCGGGGTAGAGTTGGTAGCCAACAAAGATACCAAAGAAAGTTTCCCTGTAGAAGTCAAAGCCGCGGATCGCCTTGCCCTAAAAGCGGAGAAATATGGATTATTCATTCGCGCTGTCGGTGATAGTTTAGTCATGGCGCCGCCTCTAATTATCACCGAAACCGAGATAAGGGAACTGCTCGAGCGTTTTAACAACGCTCTAGAAGAAACCAGTGACGAGTTACTGGTGAACTAGGGAATCGATTCGGTTTTATCCCCTGGAGCCCTGTAAGCCAGGGCTAAAATAAAGCGGAAACAAATCTGGGCCACGCCCTAGACGATTCACTGTTGCATATTTCCAAAGATTTTGCACCGTCACACGACGCTATTTCTCGATAAATCCGGTGCAAATTCCAATTGACGGAACACAAAAGATTTTCTGTTGCTATCACCGTACTGTGGGAAAATAATAGTGCATTAACCAGTTAAGCGTTGCAGAAGTACATTAACGACTAAAGGAGAATGGCTATGAGATTGAATAATTTTCGTAAGTTGCGTTTACCCTCTGCTTGCCTGCTGTTGGTTTTAACTCTTGGCAGCGGCAATGCAGTAGCTGAAAA
The DNA here is from genome assembly GCA_913044255.1 of uncultured Alphaproteobacteria bacterium. Taxonomy (GTDB): domain Bacteria; phylum Pseudomonadota; class Alphaproteobacteria; order UBA7887; family UBA7887. The sequence goes on along the minus strand of CAJWOI010000457.1, from coordinate 220 downwards.
GATTGTGATTGGTACGATGAACTGGGCCTATATGGATGTGATGTCCAATGTTTTTAAATTTCTCATCGAAGATAATTACGGCGTGGATGTCGAATTCGTTCCGGGAAAACATGCCATGTTCTTTAAAGGGATGGATGCTGGGACCGGCGAGGTCGATATTTTCTCCGACCTTTGGCTCCCAAACAATCAAGCAATGGCCGACGAGTACGTAACAAATAAA
>CAJWOI010000456.1 GCA_913044255.1 uncultured Alphaproteobacteria bacterium | reverse complement strand
CTATGGCAATACTCCGCTAGATTTGGCCTCTGGTGAAACCGTCAATTTCCTCCGCCAACACGGCGGCAAGACGGGTGAAGAATTGAAAGCTGAAGGGAAGTAGCCAGGCCCACCTGTGCGGCAACAGTTAAAAGGGCTTGAAAACTGCGTTCTGACAGTTTTTTCTTATACTCACAAGTCCGAGGATTGTATGAAATGTTAAGCGAACAAGATCGTGTGATATGGGAAGAGGAGCTCGCTCAATTTGTGCCGCAGCGAGTTTTTGACGCGCATGTTCATTTGCTTGATCGACGCCATTTGTCCCAGGTCGAAGGCGCTTTCTTGAACTGGAAAGACACGGATTGGAATGCTCTCCAAGATTGCGCCCAGCAACTGTTTCCCGGTCGCGAATTGCACTGTCTTGTCCTTGGAACCCCTTCACCGGGTATTGATGTGGAGTCGCACAACCGATGGATTGCCCAGCAGATCCAGTTGGATTCCCAATCTCGCATGAATCGCCTTGTGACACCCACCTGTAAGACCGTTGAAATTGAACGTGACTTTGCAGAATGGCGGTTCAACGGACTGAAACCGTATCGTTTGTTTTCCGTAACTGGTGATCCTCATCAATGTCGTATCGCTGACTTCCTTACACATTCGCAATTGGAATTTGCCGATGAGCATAGACTTTGGGTAACAATGCACCTTTCACGCTATCATGGTTGCGCTGACGAATTAAACCTGTCCGACCTGGAAGAATACACTACCAAACGTTATCCCAATGTGCGCTGGATCTTGGCCCACTGTGCCCGAAGCTTTAGCTATTGGCCGATTCGACAAGCAATCCCGATACTTCGGCAAATGCCAAATCTTTGGTACGATGTTTCAGCAGTTACCGATCTGCGCCCACTGATCACGCTTTTTCAGGAGGAGGACATCAAGCGGATCTTCTATGGATCGGATTTGGTCGACTCTACCTTCTTTCGAGGAAAATACGTGACTCTGGGTCGAGCATGGTGTGGCCTTAATGCAGACCAGTACTCGTTGCGTTTTCCTCATTGTGACGGTCGACCGATTCTGGCTATCTATGAACAGTTGCTCGCGATGAAGCATGCAGCTGAGATCGTCGGCCTGTCGTCATCAGATATTGAAGATATCTTCTGGAAAAATGCCGAGTCGGCTTTTGGTGTAAAGTTTGGGCAAGGAACTTAAGCATTAAACCAACCCACTCCACCACTTGAAAGCAGCAGGGTTGTTGTTCGGCGTTCAGGTGGTGGAGCGGGTTGGTTTAGTTCAGCACATGTTTAAATTCTGGTTAGTAAACTCCTCCAAATTTTCAAAGGTCTTGGCCGTAATATTATTTAAGTCAGGATTGTTGTTAGTTAACACCTCTTTGAAAAAACCCGAATCGAGATAGTTTTGCATGGCTTCGCGACTCTTCCAGAAGTAGACGCCGCCATAGGTGTTTTCCTCATGGTTTGCTAACCAGTATTTAGATTGTAATCCTTCTAGTTTGGTAAATACGCCGACTGATTCTTCGCAGATTTTTTGAAAATCATCACGACTAACGTGATCACTTAGATTGAAGTTTATGATAAGTATGTGCATAGCTAGGCCGATGGTTAAATTGTATTCGCCTTTAAGGCTTCTTACGATGATATTTTTGGATCATTTTATTTCCATTTCGCTCAACCACTTCCCCCACTTCTCCAGCATCGTTAAGACTGTGCATAGCCGTTTCCATGGTGTTTTTATCGACACTACGGTAACTGCGAGCAAACTTAAATTCACGAACCTCACCCTGATATTTTACGTTTATTGTTGATTTCTCAATAAGTTTGCCATCTGCAAACGACCATTCGGTATCAATGTGTCCTCTCCTTATGAAGGATTTACCAACGAGTTTACCGCTCTTTATGTCAAACCCAAGAACTCCACTAAACTGCATAATTCTACTAGCAGCGGTAGAACCTCCATCGGTTGTGATCGACATCGCTACGTTTTCAATTGCCCATTTATATGAGACTTGCTGTGTGTTTCCATTTGATCCCGTCCTTTCCCAGTCTCCAATCAACCAACTAACTTTGGCCATTGCTTCCTCGCGGTTCGTGGGTTGATCCTGACCGCTGACATTGATTGCCAGCCCGACAAATATGAGTAATGAGATTAGTTTTTTCATAAGTATAATAGTGGTAACCAAAGAAACAATGACCGTGTTAAAACCAGTTTTCAAGCCGTTTTAACTGTTGCCGCAGAGGCGGGTTGGCTA
>CAJWOI010000455.1 GCA_913044255.1 uncultured Alphaproteobacteria bacterium | reverse complement strand
GAGAGTATACTTCTGTGGGAGGGAGTCCCCCGATTCAAACTGATGTTCGCATCATTGCCGCAACTCATCGGGATCTGAGACAGTTGATTGGCGAAGGTTTGTTCCGCGAAGATCTTTTCTACCGTCTCAACGTAGTGTCGCTCCGGTTGCCTCCCCTCCGCGAACGTATGGAAGACCTTCCTTTGCTTTTACACTATTTCTTTGTGCGCGCTGCGGAACAAGGTATGGCGCCAAAATATCTTGACACAGCTGCGATGGCGAGACTGGAGAAACATGATTGGCCTGGAAACGTTCGTGAACTGAAAAATTTGGTTCACAGGCTTACCGCTCTATACTCTGAGGATACGATTTCCGTCGAAGCAATTGATAACGAACTTACGGAGCAATCGGAAAATAGCAAGCAACCTCAGGTCACCTCTAACGAAGGATTGACAGTGTCCGTTGATCGCCACCTCGAAAATTATTTTGCTGCTCACAAAGGGGCCTTTCCAGCTGCGGGTCTTTATGATCGTATTATCCAAGAAGTTGAACGACCCTTGATAAATCGAACATTATTGGCAACGCGCGGTAACCAGATTAGGGCTGCTCAAATTCTCGGCATTAATCGAAATACATTGAGAAAAAAAATCAAGCTACTGAGAATCCTGGTTGTAAAGGGAACTAAATAACTCAAGAAGCCATGCAGCTCGGAACCCAAAATCTAAATCCACCTCAGACAGGGCGGTTGAGTCGTTGGACTGAAAATATCATTGGCTCTCGGAAGCTCGCAATTGCTTTAGTCCTCGCAGCGACTATCTCGGGTCTTGCCACATATGCCGCGCTTACGGGAGCGATATCGCCGGCAGGTGCAGATCCTCTCACTATTCTAGTATTGCTCAACGTTGATTTGGTGTTGCTTCTTACACTTGGAGCGCTGGTAGCTTGGCGTCTCACGCGGCTCTGGATTGCACGCCGACAGGGTTCCATCGGATCTCGTCTCCATTCACGTATGATTACATTATTCGGCCTGGTAGCTGCGACTCCAGCCATAGTGGTAGCAGTCTTTTCTGTAGGTTTCTTTAATTTTGGCCTGGAAGCGTGGTTTAACGAACAAGTGGGCACAGCCTTCGAGAGATCTCGCGCCGTTGCGGAAGCTTATATCCACGACCATCAAGAATTCATCCGAGCAGACGTTTTGTCGATGGCGGCCGAAATCAATCGTGTAGATCTTATAGTTACAGAGAGTGCTGATCAATTTAGTGCGATGCTCGATACCCTAGCCTTCGAGCGTTCCGTGACAGAGGCAATTGTTATACGCCGGGACGGAAAAGTTTTGGCTCGCACCAAGCTTAGTTTTTTACTCACGTTTGATTCGATGCCAAATACTTTGCTCGAAAGAGCTTCCCAGGGCGAAGTCGTCGTGGTCACGAGTCACGATAGCGATCGTGTGCGAGCAATCGCGCGCATAGATAACTTACCCGGTACTTTTGTCTACATAGGTCGGTTTGTTGACCGGGATGTACTTGATCACCTGGAACGAGTAACCCGTGCTGTCGACGAATATGAGATGCTGAAGTCAAAATCTTCCGACATTCAAATCATTTTTAGCCTTCTTTATTTAATTGTTGCGCTGTTGCTTCTGTTCGCCGCTATATGGGTTGGGATGATTTTTGCCAATCGTTTAGTCAAAGAAATTTCAAACTTAGTTATGGCTACCGAACAAGTACGTGCGGGTGACTTGGAAGCGAGGGTGGTGGAGGGTCCCGAAGGTGATGAAATCGGTTCACTTACTCGAGCGTTTAATAGGATGACTGCTCAACTTCAAACTCAACGCGCTGACCTTATGAACGCCAACCGTCAGTTGGATGAACGCCGACAGTTTACTGAGGCAGTGTTATTTGGTGTATCCTCTGGCGTCATTGGACTCGACGCAAATGGAGTTGCATTCCTGCCTAATCGTGCGGCTCTCGATTTATTGGATGCTAGAGTTGGTGATTTAACGGATCAGACTATTGAAAAGGCTTTACCTGAGTTCGCTCCTTTGATGGACAATCTACGTGCTGGAAACAAAACAATGGTGCAGGACGAAGTCAGAATTGTTCGAAGAGATAGGGCACAAACTCTCTTGGTGCGGCTAGTCGCTCAAAGTGGGCGTAACAATGTTCAGGGGTATGTCATTACATTCGACGATATTACGGAACTGGTGAATGCCCAACGCGCCGCCGCATGGAGCGATGTTGCTCGAAGAATTGCTCACGAAATTAAAAACCCACT
>CAJWOI010000454.1 GCA_913044255.1 uncultured Alphaproteobacteria bacterium | reverse complement strand
AGGTTGGCCATGGCGCGTGACCCGAAGCCAGTTCGAAGATCGCAAATGGGGCGGAGACGAATGCTGCGGGGATGCAAAATACCGCGAACAAAATCAACCCAGGTATCGCTGGTCGCTTTTTTAGGCCAATTGTGTAGCTCGCCCACACCAGACAGGCGCCAATCATCATAAGGTCTCCGGTATTCAGTTGGATCTCGCTCATCACGCCTGGTAACCCACCGGTCGCCACAGTAACAACGCCGAGAAACCCTACCATCACACCCGCAATTTGAAGCCAAGTAATCCTGGTGCGATACAACAGAAATGCGCCGATCAAGACAAAAATCGGAACTGATCCCTGCAGGATCCCGATGTTGATCGCAGTGGTTCGATGTCCGGCCTCATAAAACAAAAAACCGAATACGACAAACCCAATTGCCGGCATCAGAAACAAATAGATTCGATAAGGTCGAAGTTTTGGCCAAGCCGCTTGGATCTGCCTTCGATAACAAAGAAAAAGCGTAATGCTAAGTAAACCCCAACGACCAAACGTCACTTGGTATGGCGTAATGTCATCCACCGCGATCTTGGCTGCTATCGTATTGCCTCCCCAAAAGAGACAAGTCAATGTGACAAGAAGAGCGGGTTGCTGCCACAACCACTGGAAAAACTTCATTACTGCATTGCCCGCGTCACTTCATCTGAGGTTAACGGTAAATTGCGAACCCTCACACCCAACGCATTATGAACGGCGTTAGCAATTGCAGCCGATGTAGGGCCCTGCGCGCCTTCGCCAGCACCAACCGGAGGCAAATCGTTTCGTTCGAGAATACTGACGTCAATCTGCGGAGTTTCCGAAAACGGTAAGGTCGGATAGTCTTCCCAACCAAAAACTTTGCTGCCGTCACCTTCAACCAAGGCCTGCTCCTTCAGCGTCCAACTGGCAGACTGAATAATTCCACCTTCGATCTGGGCACGAACACCATCGGGACTGATCACTCGACCGACGTCTACAGAAGCCCACACATGTCGCAACTTTATTGTTTGACTGGCTTCGACTTCACAAACCACAGCAACGTAACACCCGGATCCCTTGTATCTCGCTAGTGCCACACCGGTACCCCGTGCAATCTCTCCTTCAATATCTGACCGATCACTCTGGCAAGATTCCCAACTACTAATTTTCATAACATCCTCGAGCACCATTCTCGCCCGAGCATCGCCCAAATGACGCAATCTGAACTCGATCGAATCGATTCCTGCATCTTCGGCTAGTTCGTCCATAAAACTTTCGATCGCAAAAATGTTCCCGTAAGCGCCTAAAGATCGAAGACTAGAGGTGCGGACTGGTGCAGTGGCCAACAAATGTTTACGAACCCTCACATCTTCTATGTTGTAGATTGGAATAGCATTCCGTGCGATGCCGCCATTAGGCATAGGCACGTCGGGAGGCTTGGCCGCTGGCAAACTAGGGTCAATCTGACGAGCTGCAAGTAGGCTCACGCCGGAAACATGGCCCGGGCGCTGAGTATGTCGGTGACTCCACACGTCATGCAGCCAGTGAATAATTTGGCCATTGCCTCCCAACATTGCCTTCACGCGAACTTGCATTGCCGAACCATAGGGCTCATGCAAAAACTCATCCTCCCGAGTCCACTGCACACGAATGGGTGTTTTGGGATACGCTCTAGCAAGAACCGCAGCATCCATCGCACAGTCGTCGGCACCATTATGGCCGTAAGCGCCTGCTCCCGGGCTGTGAATCACGCGAACATTAGATTCGCTCATCTCTAAAACACGCGCGATTTCCTTTCGTAACAAGTAAACCCCCTGACTGTGAGACCAGACGGTCAGCCTTTCGTCATAAATCGCAACCGCACACGACGGACCAATCGATGCGTGGGCAATAAAAGGGCGACTATAGAGAGCGGATCGGGTCCAGCTTTGTTCCAACAATTCTCCGTTTGGTTCCGCAGTTACCCATTCAGACTCGGCAGGTGCGCCAATGTAATCCTGCGGATCTACTCCAGCATCATCGGTCTGCTGAAAAGCCTCCCAAATGGCTACCTTTTGTATTTCAAGCGCTGCGTTAACCGCTTGATCTTCCTGTTCTGCAATGACGCCAATAAAGTCGCCATTCACTTCAACATGGATGACACCGGGCAGTACTGTAATTGCATCAACATCGAGCTTGACCAAATGGGATAGGATGCTTCTTGGACGAACCACTCGGGCGTGCAGCATATCCGGCCATACGAGATCATGCAAAAAGTGCGTGCCCCCACGTACTATGGCGTCAATCTCACTACGCCGTT
>CAJWOI010000453.1 GCA_913044255.1 uncultured Alphaproteobacteria bacterium | reverse complement strand
GGATCACGACCCAAAGTGGGCAAATGCCATGAGCCATCCACTACGCAGATACGGGGAGTGCCCAGATTTGCAGCTAGCCATTCAGCGTTCACTAGTGTTTTTTTGGAACATTCGGACATCAACGTGAGCTGGTGTTTTCAGTTAGTGTGATTGTTACACGTCGATTGTGACGACCTTTATTTTTAATTTTTGTCACTGCGACCAAGCCAATTTCGCCTGTACGAGCCACATGTGTACCACCACAGGCCTGCAGATCTACGCCTTCGATATTCACCAACCGAACCATGCCGTCACCGTCACAAGGTTTGACCGACATTGTCTTAACCAATGTTGGATTCTCAGATAATTCGTTCTTAGGGACCCATCGTGGCGTTATCCGATAATCCGCTTCGATCAGCGCATTGAGCTGAGTAGTTATCTCCGATTTATCTAGGGTGGTACCAGGAAGGTCAAAGTCCAGACGACTTTCTTCTGTTCCGACCTGTCCGCCCGTTACGGATCCATCAATAACCGCCGAAAGAAGGTGAAGACAGCTATGCATTCGCATCAATCGGTATCGATGTTGCCAGTCAATTTCCGCAACGACGCGTGTGCCTGGTTCCGGTAATATGTTGCTGGGAGCCGGAACGTGATTTGGGTTTTCACTGGATTGGTCCTTTATCGTGTCGACGATCTCAATCGCAACTCCATTCGAGAGTTTGAAAAGGCCAGTATCTCCGGGCTGGCCGCCCCCTCGACAATAAAAGACGGTTTGGTTCAGCTGAATCCCTTCTTCATTGCAAGCGACGATCTCTGCCTGGCAACTTTTGGAATAGGAATCTTTATGAAATAGTAGCTCGGTCCCCGACATTTCCATTACGCCATCCACTTCGGTACCGGAAGGCCTTTTTCTTTGAGAAAACTTGGATTAAAAACTTTGCTCGCATAACGGCTCCCATAGTCGCAGAGAATTGTAACTACGGTACAACCGGGCCCAATGGTTTTTGCGAGCTTGATGGCGCCGGCTACATTGATGCCGGTTGAGCCGCCCATTAGTAGTCCCTCGTGTTGCAGAAGGTCAAAGACGATGTCGAGAGCCTCCTTGTCTGTTACCTGCTGGAAATCATCTATCGGCGCATCTTCTAAATTTTTGGTGATACGGCTTTGACCTATGCCCTCGGTAATGGATGAACCTTCGGGTTTTGCTTTACCTTCCGTGTAGAGGCTGAATAGCCCCGAGCCCATGGGATCCGACAAAACCACTTGTATGTCTGTGTTCTTTTCTTTAAGGGCTATCCCGACGCCAGCGAGTGTACCGCCTGTCCCAACGGAGCACGTGAAAGCATCAATTCGACCGCCTGTTTGCTCCCAAATCTCAGGACCTGTCCCCTCGATGTGTGCTTGCCGATTAGCAACGTTATCAAACTGATTAGCCCATACCGCCCCTGCTTTGCTATTTGCTGCTATTTCCTCCGCCAATTGGCCTGAATATCGTATGTAGTTGCCAGGATCACTATAAGGCAATGCGGGCACCAGGCGCAGATCTGCACCGCACATCATGAGCATGTCCCTTTTTTCTTGGCTCTGTGTTTCGGGCATTACGATAACCGAGCTGTAGCCGAGCGCTTTTCCCACCAGTGCGAGTCCAATCCCGGTGTTTCCTGCAGTTCCCTCTACAATTACGCCGCCAGGTTTAAGTTCGCCTCTTCGTTCAGCGTCTCGAACTATATATAACGCTGCTCGGTCTTTAACGGATTGTCCTGGGTTCAGGAATTCGCATTTACCCAATATATTGCAGCCTGTTAATTCGGATGCCCGTTTCAGTTTAATTAGCGGGGTATTGCCGATGAGATCAGTAAAGCTGGAGTTTAAACGCATCAACAACCTTTCCGGTTTGCTAATCCTAATTAGTTGGCGGCCTGAGGACCGCGTCTCATAAATCCTCGCTGTGGGTCATACCCGTATATTGCACCGACTAAAAATGCCAGTGTACACCCAGAGACAACCAAAGCTCCCAAGCCATAAAACTGACCTTCGCTAGCATACCGAACTAGCTGAACACCGTATGTGAACGGATTAAAGTTCGCGATCCAATATACAAGGTCAGCTCCACTCTCTTGAAGATACCAGAGTGGGAACAGTGCGGGGGAGATAAAAAACATCGGAAAGATCACAAAATTCATAGTCCCAGCGAAGTTTTCAAGTTGTTTTATATGTACCGATAGAAGTAATCCCAGCGCACCCAACATCATGCCAGTAAGAATCAGAGCTGGAAAAATGTAGAGCCAGGCAAGAGTCTCGTTAAATCCAACTCGTAGCCCCGTCCACCAGTCAAATGGCAGACAAATAATCAAGAAAGCATACGCTTGTAAAACTGAAAGAAATGTTCCCGATAACAATTTTGC
>CAJWOI010000452.1 GCA_913044255.1 uncultured Alphaproteobacteria bacterium | reverse complement strand
GGTGACATTACCACAATCTTTGAGCCACGGTATTTTGCTTCCGAAAGGAAATGACAGTCAGCTGTCCGGGTCATGTTGATATTCGAACCGGCAACAATCCAGTAAGTGCCAAGATACCAGTCGGAACTTTCGCAGTTTTCCGTTTGGTCTCCAAACATGGAGGATGAGACATGCGGAAGGTCGTGATACCACTCGTAATAGCTGCAGTAGATGCCGCCCAGCAGATTGTTATACCTGTGCCCTGAAATAAAGCTGAGCAAGCTCATTGCAGGGATAGGTGAAAAGTTGGCCATGTGGTCGGGGCCATACTTTTTGATGGTGTGAATCTGGCCCGCCGCGATAAGCTCGGTCGATTCGTCCCAGCTTACTCTCTTCCAACCCGCCTTGCCCCTTGCGGCTTTGTATTTCTTTGACTTCTCCTCGTCTTCGACGACGCTTGCATATGCTTCAACAGGGTCTTTGCCTTTTTTGCGTTCTTCGGAATAATAATCCCACAGCACTTTGCGAACGTAAGGAAACTTAGGCCGCAAAGGGCTGTAAGGATACCACGAAGCGGTAACCCCTCTCTGGCATCCCCTGGGCTCGACATTGGGGATATCGGGATCGATTTGCGGATAATCCGTTTTTTGAAGTTCCCAGCAAATAAGCCCGTCTTTGACGAAGACCTCCCAACTGCAAGCCATGGAACAGTTGACCCCATGACCCGTTCGAACGCTGTAGTCATAGCTCCATCTTTTTCTGTAAAATTCCTCCCACGAACGAGAGTCCTCGCTGACGCTAAACCACTTGCTGCCGTAATTCATGACATACCTTCTGGGTTCTTCTTGGTTTCCAATATTTCTGAAATCAACTGACGTTCACTTTCTTGCTTCCTACTTTGAGTGCTATCAAAGTAAGGCCAATCAACACTATTATGCTTATGAGTATTGTCGGCATGTATTGAGAAGGAGTGCCGATTTCCACATTCGCCAGTTGTTCAGTGCTCTTCAAATAGGCAATTACCGCTGCCACCTGTTCATCGCTTAATTCGAGTCCCGGCATCTCTACATCGTCGGCTTCCTTCACAAGCTGCAATGCAATCGGGTCATTTTCGGCAATCAGACTTTCGGGGTCTTTGATTTGCCGCTGGAGCCAACTTGCCTCCCGGCGTGAGGTTACGCCCGCCAAATCAGGTCCCACCAATTTTCCCTTGCCGATGGTGTGGCACTCTGCACAACTATCTAAGAAAACCTGTTGGCCGGTCTCCGCGGCCTTGCCATGATTGATCGGCCCCAACCAAACGACAATCATCAGAATCCCTAATGCAGGGAGCCGCCATCTTTTTGAAAACCCGGTAATCATATCTGCCAACCTTTCAAGTTTGAGACCCCGGTCCGGGCAACAAATGAATCCGGCACCCCGTGCTTTAGTGGCATCAGTTATCGTAGGTTGTCCCATGGAGTGCATTTGTATCCCCGACTAATCCTTCCGCTTCATGTCTATTACTGTGCCTGATTCTGATTTCGTGGCGTCCTTGAGGGGTTGTGCGGTCAATGTAGGCCCCGCCACCCCGCTCACCCGCGCCAGGAATTCGTTCATTGATCCCAGATCCTGAAAGTAAGCTTCATCGTTGCTTTGGACGTGGCGGACATGTCCACGCCATACCGCATCCCCATTCGTTTCAGGCTCTAGCCATATCCGTGCCACGAATGACATCGAGCCTTGTTTTTTCTCCATCGCGCCCGGTTCCAATAAGAACCCCAAATTTCATCTGCGGCGACTTGCTAACATTGGCCGGTAACAATCTGGTAACATATGGAGGAAAGCCAGTCAGACCACCGCTGAGCGCAATGCGTAGCGCCCAGGGACATGTCCTCGGGGATCATAAATTTAGCGGTGGGAGGGTGATCGGAGAATATAGGCTGGACGGTACTGGTGACGGATATTGACGTCGTTATTCGTCTCGACTGCCGGCCAGTTTTTCGACCGAGGCTGTGCCGTATCTTTCGCGGATTTTTTGGTACAGGCGTAATGTCTCGCCCATGGGCTCCACTCCCAGCTCGTCGGCTAGAAGGCGGTGACAGCGGTGGTACTGGTCCATGGCCCAGTCGGCGCGGCCGAGCAGGACGAGGTATTCCATAAGCGTACGGTGGAAGCTTTCCCGACACGGGTCGCGGACGAGGGCGGTCCGGCAAACCTGCACCGCTTCGGCGTAATGGCCAATTGCGGCATGGCAATCGGCCATCCCGGCTAGCATTTCCAGATAAATTTCATGCAGCTGTTCGCGCTCAGCGGCGCACCAATCGGCGTAGATATCTTCCTCCATGTAGTCGCCTCGGTAGAGATGATGCGCTTCCTCGTAGCAATGAAGCGCTTTCTCCCATTCTTGCCGACGCTGCAGCGCC
>CAJWOI010000451.1 GCA_913044255.1 uncultured Alphaproteobacteria bacterium | reverse complement strand
GGGCCGCCCATGGAGTGCGAGTAAACGCAATCGCCCCTACTTTCGTAAAAACGACCCTGACTATACCTTTGCGAGCCAATGAGAATCTGAGCCGGTTGGCTATCGAACGTACGCCGATGGGGCGGTTTGCGGAGCCTGAGGAACTGGCTGGCGCGTTCCTTTTTCTGGCAAGCCCCGCGTCTAGCATGGTTACCGGGCATATACTCGCCGTAGACGGTGGGTGGACCGCGATCTAGATGCCTGCGGGAGCCTGACTAATGTCTAATGTCGGTAATTTGGCTCTTCAGATTCAAGTAAGCGCTTAAGCGCTGTAAAGTGGCGTTGGTAATTTGCTGCCGCACCCGATCCCTCCGTTTCTATTTCGCGAGCGACAGATTTCACTATGGGCTCCGGGATTTTCTTTAACGGTTGGCCAGTCGACATAGCAAGTACTTGGGCTTGGCAAGCGCGATTCAGAAAATATAGTTGCTCCCAGGCGTGAGGCACGCTGCTGCCGGTCACCGTGATCCCGTGATTGGCCATAAACAGGATGTCGTTATCACTCAGTGCGTCGACAATGCGTGAACCCTCGTTTTTGTCCAAAGCGACGCCATTGAAGTCGTCGTCGTATGCGATCTTTCCGTAGAATCGGCAGGCATTTTGGTCTGCATATTCAAGGCGCCCATTTTGGATCATGCAAAGTGCAAGAGGATAGGGTGGATGGCAATGCATCACACAAACAGCGTCGGGTCGCGCTTTATGAATTGCGCTGTGAATATGAAAGGCGCTGGGCTCTACAAAGCCTTCGCCCTCAATTCGCGCGCCGGCCCCGTCAACGATCATTAGGGTGCTTGCAGTCACTTCTGACCAGTGAAGTCCGTACGGTATTAGAAGAAATCTGTCGCTCTGCTCAGGTACCGTCATTGTGAAGTGGTTATCAATGCCTTCATTGAACCCGAATTTGTCAGCCAGACGATAAGCGGCTGCCAAGTTCTCGCGCGATGTTTGCAGTTCATCATTTGCGGTCATGTGTAACTCTTCCTTTGGAACTTGATTGCTGGTGAGAGATATAATCGACTGTATCCGGATAACTCACTTCGTAAAAACTATGTGATAAGGAGTATCCGCTGCAAGAGATAGGAGCGGTATTTTTGAATAGGGAACCAGAGTTGGAGTTTGTGAGTAAACGCATGAGATCACCACATTGACTTCGTGTATGGTCGTTATCTTTTTGAACTATGGCCGTGGCAAAAATAACTGCGCCGGCAGCGGCCAACATTAACAAGACAGTATTGACTAGGCGGGGGCCGTATTGGTCGAGAAGCACCCCGCATGGCATCTGAGCGGCTGCGAATACCATAAAGCAAACGCCGCCGAGCGTGCTTGCTGGCAAACCCATTTCAGCCATAAATGTGGGGCCACGGACACCGATCGAAGCGCGGTAGAATTGGCTGATCAGAAATGCGGTACAAAGTGCCGCAACCATCGCTATTAGCTGAACCCGTGTATGCAGGACTATTGTAAAGACATCATTTATGGTAGATGCAGGAAAGCTGGTAAATCACGGGGCATGTCTCACTGGCATCAGCGGTGGCGCCGGTCTGTCGAACACGTTTAATGCCAGGCTAGCAGTAGCCACATATTATCATGTTGTTTTCGGCAGTAGGCCCTGAAAGAATGCGCCGCCGTTGTGCCCCGCGAAAGATGTGCGGTGGCCGCACCTCTAAGTGCTGGTTGGAAATAGATATCTAACTGGCTACAGCGCAGACGTGAGGACCTAAACAATGCAGCAATTGCTTGCGGCAAGTCGCGTTATCGACCGATTTCAATCCGCGATAGGACGAACCGCGGCATGGCTTTTGGTTCCCATGATGTTGGTAATCATCATTGACGTGATTACCCGAAAGTTTGGCTTGTTAATTAGTGTGAAGGATTTTTTTTGGAACACTGGAATGGTAGGTGCGGGTGATTTTGTTAACACGTATTTCACCTCCACAAAATTTCAGGAATTAGAGTGGCACCTGCACGCGGCGTTGTTCTTGCTATGTATGGGGTTCGGATATACGAAGAACTCTCATGTGCGGATTGAAATTGTTCGGGAAAAATTTGGTACCCGCACCAAGTCATGGCTTGAAGTCGTTGGGATTGTATTTTTCATTGTTCCCTACACATATCTGTTGTTCCGGTATGGGCTCAATTTTGCCGAACGTTCATTTGCGATGAATGAGGTATCGTCCGCCTTAACGGGGTTAAGCCATCGCTGGATCATAAAATCATTTGTGCCGCTCGGAATGGCTTTGTTGTTCATTGCTGCGATGGGGGTATTACTTCGCAATTTGGTATTTCTTTTTGGGTCGCCTGATCTGAGTCGTGAAGCACAAAGAATTTCACCCGAGCTGCGACTTCCCGAGGAAGAGAA
>CAJWOI010000450.1 GCA_913044255.1 uncultured Alphaproteobacteria bacterium | reverse complement strand
TCAACGCTGGGACATACGAACCGACAAGGGAAATCAGGTATCAGCAGCCTTCTGTGTCATGGCTACAGGGTGTCTCTCGTCACCCAACACACCAGAATTTACGGGTGTTAACAACTTCGAAGGGGCAATGTACCACACTGGAACATGGCCGCACGAGGATGTCGACTTTAGTGGTATGACGGTTGGTGTAATCGGTACTGGATCCTCAGCTATTCAAGCCATCCCTGTGTTTGCATCTCAGGCGGATCATCTCTTCGTATTTCAACGCACTGCAAACTACACCATTCCCGCACGCAACGCTCCATTGAATCCTAAAGAAGTCAAGGAAATCAAAGCTGACTATGCAGGATTACGTGCCCGTGCAAAAACAAAACCTTCCGGTTACGATTTACCAATTCCGCCTCTGTCTGCAGTGGAAACCAAGTCTGAAGATCGTTTTCAAACATTTGAATCCAAATGGCAAAATGGCGGCGTCGGGTTCATGGCTGCATTCAATGATTTGCTCATTGATGCGGCCGCAAATAAGACAGCTGCAGAGTTTGTCCGAAAAAAAATTAGAGAGATAGTGGATGACCCCAAAATCGCAAAACTGCTTTCTCCGGATAACGTAATCGGGTGCAAACGTCTATGTGTAGATACCGACTATTGGGAAACGTTCAATCTGCCAAATGTAACCTTAGTTGACGTAAACCGGACCCCGATTGAAAAAATTTCCCGGAATGGTTTGTTCACAAATGGCCAAGAATATCCGCTTGATGCTATCGTATTTGCAACCGGATTCGATGCCATGACCGGTGCATTGCTGAAGATTGACATCCGCGGTCGTGGCGGTCAGACATTACAAACAAAATGGGAAAGCGGCCCGAAAACATATCTCGGGCTTGCCATAGCTGATTTTCCTAATTTGTTTACCATAACTGGCCCTGGCAGCCCTTCGGTACTCACCAATATGCTGCCTTCCATCGAGCAACACGTCGAATGGATAACTGACTGCATATCGCACATGCACCCCAACGGACTAGAGTGTATCGAGGCTAACAGAGAAGCTGAAAACGAATGGGTAGAGCACGTAAATCAGGTTGCAGATTTGTCACTTCGGTCGACGTGTAACTCCTGGTATGTAGGCGCAAACATAGAAGGAAAAGCACGCGTTTTCATGCCCTATATTGGTGGATTCCCAAAATATGTTGCGAAGTGTAACGAGGTCGTAGCAAATAAGTACGATGGTTTTAAAGTCAGTTAAGTTAGGGTAGCGTTGGAGCATTCTCATATTCTTGCTGGCGTTGCCACATACCGGCATAGGTTCCCCCTCTTCCGATAAGCTCAGTATGTCGCCCCTGCTCGACGATACCATCGGCTTTCAGCACCAAAATTTCGTCGGCATCAACCACAGTAGATAGACGGTGAGCAATAACAAGAGTGGTGCGACCCCTAGCGAGGTCGCCCAAATTCGCCTGTATGGCCCGTTCGGTATGCGTATCAAGAGCACTGGTAGCTTCATCAAAGATCAGAATTTTGGGGTTTTTTAGAATCGTTCGCGCTATAGCGACCCGTTGCTTCTCACCGCCGGAAAGTTTCAGGCCGCGTTCGCCGACCATGGTGTCATAACCATCTGGCAAAGCAACGATGAAATCGTGGATATGGGCTAAACGAGCAACCTCATGGACCTCTTTTTCGGTGGCTCCAGGCCTGCCGTAGGCAATATTGTAAGAAATTGTGTCATTGAATAACACCGTGTCCTGCGGAACGATCCCGATCGCCGCGCGAAGCGATTCCTGGGTCACATCCCGCACATCCTGCCCATCAATCATCACACGACCACGATCAACATCGTAAAAACGATAGAGCAGGCGTGCCAAAGTGGATTTTCCGGCCCCAGACGGCCCGACTACCGCAACTTTGTGTCCTTTTGGCACAGATAAATTGACATCTTTCAAAATCGGCCTTCTCTCGTCATAACCAAAGCCAACTCCTTCGAATCGAATAACGGCGTCCTTTACGACGAGATGCTTTGCGTCGGGTTTGTCTGTGATTTCTGCTTCTGATGCGAGCACTTGGAACATCTGTTCAATATCAATAAGGGCTTGTTTAATTTCACGATAGACGAACCCAAACAGGTTAAGTGGTTGATAAAGTTGCATTAAATAGGTGTTCGCAAGAACAAAGTCGCCAACCGTCATAGTGCCCGATACGATACCGCCAGCAGACACCAACATAACCAGGGTGACACCAACTGAGATAATGGCGGCCTGGCCGAAATTTAGCGCTGCAAGAGACACGTTGCTCTTTACTGCAGCATCCTCGTAGCTCCTTAAACGTTCGTCGTAACGCCTCGCTTCATGCCCCTCAGTGCCAAAATATTTCACAGTTTCATAATTGAGCAGGCTATCGATGGCCCGTGTATT
>CAJWOI010000449.1 GCA_913044255.1 uncultured Alphaproteobacteria bacterium | reverse complement strand
GAGATGGGTGCTGAGGACTGGAAAAAAATTGTTGGCCAGTACAGTGAAGAGATAGAACGTAAACGCGGGGAACCATTTCCTCAGGATCCCGAAATACAGTTGTGGGGTGCGATTAGCGCAGTATTCGGGAGTTGGATGAATCAGCGTGCTGTTACGTATCGTCGCCTCCACGATATTCCTGAAACATGGGGCACAGCGGTTAACGTTCAAGCAATGGTGTTTGGAAATATGGGGGATGACTGCGCTACTGGGGTAGCTTTCACGCGTAATCCATCTACTGGCGCAAAAGAAATTTACGGCGAATACCTAGTTAATGCGCAAGGGGAGGACGTAGTCGCCGGGATTCGCACCCCGCGGCCTCTGACCGTAGCAGGCAGGAAAAGTGGCGGTGTTGATAGTTTGGCGATGGAAGAATCTATGCCGACGGTCTTTGCACAGCTTAAGGGGGTATGCGGTAGGTTAGAGGCTCATTATCGTGATATGCAAGACATCGAGTTTACGGTTCAGAAGGGTCAACTTTGGATGCTCCAGACCCGCAGCGGGAAAAGGACGGCTCAGGCTGCCCTACAAATTGCCGTGGATATGGCAAGAGAGAAAGTGATCGATAAGCGCGAGGCAGTTGCCCGTGTTGATCCGGTGTCGCTTGAACAACTGTTGCACCCGGCACTTGATCCTACGGCGCCACGCACGGTCCTGGCCCGGGGTTTGGCAGCCTCGCCAGGCGCAGCGACGGGTATTGTGGTGTTTAATGCGGATGAAGCAGAGCGCAGGGCGCACGGTGGCGATCAGGTGCTTTTGACCAGAATAGAAACAAGCCCAGAAGATATACATGGAATGCATGCAGCTTGCGGTATCTTGACCGCCCGTGGTGGCATGACTAGCCACGCGGCAGTGGTGGCGCGCGGCATGGGTCGCCCATGCGTTAGTGGAGCTAGTGACATACGGATAGATTACGCTGCGGGCACTTTGATGGCAGGCGGGCAGATTGTTTCCGCCGGCGATGTTATTACCATTGATGGATCGACTGGCGAGGTGATGGTCGGCCGAGTGCCTACTGTTGAACCCGAGCTCGGCGAGGAATTCGAGATATTGATGGGATGGGTTGATATATTTCGTACTCTCAAGGTGCGTGCAAATGCAGATACCCCAGTGGACGCAAGAATTGCTCGTAGGTTTGGAGCGGAAGGTATCGGCTTGTGCCGAACTGAGCACATGTTTTTTGAGGCTGCTCGTATAACCGCAATGCGAGAAATGATCATGGCGGAAGGCGAGCCTGATCGCCGTGCTGCTATGGCTAAGGTTTTGCCGATGCAGCGCCAGGATTTTATTGAATTATTTGAAATTATGGCGGGAATGCCAGTGACCATCCGGCTGTTGGATCCGCCGTTACACGAATTTTTGCCTAAAACTGAGTCCGAATATGCTGAGCTTGCTGATGCAACCGGTTCGGATCCAGATAAGGTTCGACATCGTGCCACTCAACTCCATGAACTTAACCCGATGCTTGGACACCGTGGTTGTCGTCTCGGCATAACCCATCCAGAAATTTATGATATGCAGGCGCGGGCAATTTTCGAGGCGGCAATTGAAGTGGGAAATAAACTTGGGGAAACCGTGGTTCCCGAGGTGATGATTCCGTTGGTAGCTACACGCACCGAATTTGACTTTCTCAGGACCAGAATTGACGGAATTGCCAACGATGTCGAAGAAAAATTGAATACAAATCTTA
Organism: uncultured Alphaproteobacteria bacterium; assembly: GCA_913044255.1. Lineage (GTDB taxonomy): Bacteria > Pseudomonadota > Alphaproteobacteria > UBA7887 > UBA7887. The sequence continues at coordinate 684 of CAJWOI010000449.1, read as the reverse complement.
GTTATATGGTTGGGACCATGATAGAGTTGCCACGGGCGTGCTTGTGCGCGGACTCCCTAGCAGAAAGCGCTGAGTTTTTTAGTTTTGGTACCAATGATCTCACGCAGACCACATTTGGGATCAGCAGAGACGATTCCGCGCACTTCCTTCCCACATATCATGAGCAAGGTATCGTAACAAAGGACCCCTTCATTTCCATCGATGTTGTGGGCGTTGGCGAGTTGATACGTATGGCTGCTGAGCGCGGTAGAGCGACGCGTAGTGATATTAAACTTGGGATCTGCGGAGAACACGGAGGTGACCCAAGCTCAATAGCTTTTTGTCAACAAATTGGTATGGAGTACGTGTCGTGCTCATCATATCGTGTTCCCATCGCCCGACTTGCTGCGGCACAAGCAGCTATTGGTTCGCTCGTCGTGGGCGATCTAGAATAGATAAGACACTGTTAGTTTTTCAAAGTGACGCCCACCCGCGTCCCTGTCCTGCTAGGTATTGAGTAAAGTCAGAAGCTAGCCCAAGTTGGCTTGACTGGTACCACCGTTGCAGGGCCCGCACGTAATTGGGCATTCTGGGCGCGTGCCTCCTCCCATCGGTCCAACCTAATCATTGCGATGCCCTGGCTGTTTCGCTATGAGCGCATGGTCCCAACCTCCCCTTTTTCCCAAGTGATCGGAACGCCGATGC
>CAJWOI010000448.1 GCA_913044255.1 uncultured Alphaproteobacteria bacterium | reverse complement strand
CCTAATGGATGCAGGTGTGCCTATTAGCCGGCCGGTCGCCGGGATCGCCATGGGATTAATCAAGGAGGGTGACGAATTTGTGGTGTTGAGTGACATACTAGGTGACGAAGACCATCTTGGAGATATGGACTTCAAGGTTGCAGGTACGGAGAGTGGGGTGACGTCACTTCAGATGGATATAAAAATCACAGGCATCACTGAAGAAATTATGGCCATAGCGCTTGCGCAAGCACGGGACGGTCGGCTCCATATTTTGCAAGAAATGGCCAAATCGATTGATAGCTCCCGTGATACCGTGAATGAGCACGCTCCGCGAATAACAACCATCACAATTGCCAAAGATAAAATCCGTGATGTTATTGGTACTGGCGGGAAAGTAATCCGAGAAATTACAGAGGAAACTGGAGCAAAGATCGACATAGAAGATGATGGTACGATAAAAGTAGCAGCCACAACTTCCGCAGCCGGCGAAGCGGCTATAAAATGGATTAAAGACATTGTGGCTGAGCCGGAAGTCGGGTTGGTCTATGATGGCACGGTTGTTAAGACGGTTGATTTTGGAGCCTTCGTTAATTTCATAGGAAATCGCGATGGCTTGGTGCATATCAGTGAACTGGCGCCGCAGCGCGTACCTTCAGTCACCGATGTTGTCCAGGAGGGAGATAAGGTGAAAGTGAAAGTGCTAGCTGTTGATGACAGGGGCAAGGTCAGGCTTAGCATGAAGTCCGTAAATCAGGAAACAGGGGCTCCTGCGGATGATAAAATTCCTGATGGAGCAGCTTCCGGGTAGGATTTGTATTTCAGTAAATAATGGTTGGTATACCAAACCCTAACTTAGACTGGGGTCGAGCGGGCCAAGCCAACGCCATTCGTGTGGTGTGTGGTTTTAATAGGGATGAACTCGGCTTGGCACTGATAGCTGGCTAAGTGCGGTGCCGAATGTGGAATTCCTGCGGTATATTTCGTCGCCTGGGTACAAGGCTCTGGGACCAAAAGAAAGGTTTTCTGGCTGAATTTTTCGCAGCTGACGGCCAGAGACTAGGTCTTCTAGGCTGGTCTTTTTATGCGAATGCCTCCATATACTTGTTTTCGGTGGCGTAGAACCTCATGGTTCTTACGTGTGCTTGAGGCGAAAACCGAGAATGGAGTCATTGAGTCCGTGAATACTGCAAATAAGGCGGTCCGCCAGAGGGCCTCAGATTGGAAAAAGTCTAGTTATGGGCGAGCCGATCTGTTGCGCTGTGCGCATGGCGAATTGTTTGGTACTGGTAATGCTCAGTTGCCGTTACCTCCCATGCTAATGTTTGATCGCATAACGCATGTTCAAGAACAAGACGGTAGCTATGGCAAAGGGAGCATTGTTGCTGAATATGACATACTGCCAGACCTTTGGTTTTTTGAATGTCATTTTGAGTCGGATCCGGTGATGCCTGGCTGTTTGGGGCTTGATGGTCTTTGGCAATTGCTTGGCTTTTACCTGGGTTGGCTCGGGGCACTGGGGCAAGGAAGGGCATTGGGCGTTGGCCAAGTCAAGTTGGGAGGCCAGGTTTTACCCAGGCATGGGGTTCTTACCTATCAGGTCAATATAAAGCGTATAATGCGCCGAAAGCTTGTACTGGGCATTGCCGACGGCGCCGTCCTTCTTGACGGGGACCATATCTACGAGGCCCAAAATTTGCGCGTCGGCCTGTTTAGTGCCGTGGATAGTAAATAGGGAGCGGGCGTATGCACCGGGTAGTTGTCACTGGGCTCGGTATTATCTCGAGCATTGGGAACAATAAAGATGAGGTTCTTGCTTCATTGAAAAGTGGCAGATCCGGGATAGTTTTTTCTCAGGAATATAAAGATCTCGGATTTAGAAGTCATGTGCATGGGGCGCTAGATGTTAATTTAGACCAAGCCTTAGATAGACGTTTGCGACGCTTTATGGGAGATGGAGCTGCCTACAATTATTTGGCGATGCAAGAAGCTGTTTCAGATTCTGGCCTCGAGGACCAAGAGATTTCTGATGAGCGGACGGGCCTGGTTATGGGATCTGGCGGGCCGTCTACACAAAACTTGGTTCAAGCCGCTGATATTTTGCGCGAAAAAAGAAATTCAAAAAAAATTGGCCCATTTATGGTGCCGCGTACTATGTCGAGCACCAATTCAGCAACGTTGGCAACGCCGTTTAAGATAAAGGGACACAGCTATTCAATAAGCTCTGCATGCGCTACTAGCGCCCATTGTATTGGTCACGGCGCTGAACTAATTCAGTTTGGTAAGCAAGACGTTGTATTCGCAGGTGGTGGCGAAGAGCTGCATTGGAGCCTTTCGGCTCTATTCGATGCCATGCCGGCATTGTCATCCAATTTTAATGATAGGCCAACTCAATCATCGCGTCCTTACGACGTTGACAGAGATGGTTTCGTGATCTCTGGGGGTGGTGGCGTGCTTG
>CAJWOI010000447.1 GCA_913044255.1 uncultured Alphaproteobacteria bacterium | reverse complement strand
AAAAGGACCAATCCCGCCAGCATTCCAAGCGTGGTGTTTCGAGTAACTGGATGATCACGACGGGGAATTACCAATGTGTGCCCCGTTTCGGACCTTTGTAAGGTTGACGGATTGAGCAGCTTCAAGCAAAACACCTTAATAGAGGCAGATCTTATCCGAGCGCCCTCGATATTTGTGTGTCGGGGTAGAGTGTTTCTATTATAGGGTATCATTCCTACCACTCGTTAGCATTTTACTCAGGAGCATCGCATTTATGACAAGTAAGAACAATCCAAGTCGCCGTAATAGCCAGGATCAGGAGAAAATGTTTGACGGCAAAAAGGTCAAGCCAGTGTTATATGTCGGCTCGCATGTCGGTCATGGTAGGTACATGGCGACCCAGGAGGAGAGTGGCAAGTTAATAACGGATAAGGAAGGCAAGCCTATCCCCTATAGTCAAATCTAGAAAAATAGGTTGAGTAACTTTTGGTTGGGACAAGTCAATTTACGTCATTACAGATGCGTACTTGGGACACACTCTCTTCTCTGGCATGGCTTGTTGAGGCTGGCGCCGACGAGTCAATTCAGGATAGTCCTTCCAACCGCCTTATGCCCGACGGCGTTCACAGAAATGAACCCCAAACAAGTTCCGCCCCATTGGATCAGCGGGAGGTCAGTTCGAACTCCGATCGGTCACCATTGATCAGTTCCGGTAGTGTCACGATGGTGCCGAACACCGAGGAGGCGCATCTCTCTGCGGCGGCAAGTCGGAATCTCGACCAACTTCGTTTGGCGGTAGAGGCTTTTGATGGGTGTGGTCTCAAACGCACAGCAATGAACACGGTTTTTGCGGATGGCAACCCGCATGCAGATTTGATGCTAATGGGTGAGGCGCCTGGAGCGGAAGAGGACCGGAAAGGTCTACCGTTTGTGGGTGCGGCCGGGCACTTACTTGATCGAATGCTGGCAGCAATTGATCGGGATAGAACATCCGCTTACATAAGTAACATTCTATTTTGGCGTCCGCCCGGAAATCGCAACCCAACCAATGAAGAAATTGCTCTGTGTTTGCCGTTCGTGCGGCGTCACATTGCCTTGGTTAGGCCTCGGGTCCTAGTTTTAGTGGGAGGGATTGCTGCGAAAACTCTGCTCAATCGTAGTGAGGGAATAACTCGCTTACGTGGCAAATGGTATAAATATTGTCCCGACGACAGTGGTGTCCCAGTTGATGCTACGGCAATTTTTCATCCAGCATTTTTATTGCGCAAAGGTCACCAAAAGCGTGAAACGTGGCAGGATTTAATCTCGATTCGGGCCCGACTGACAGACCCTAAGGTGTTCGAGGGAGATAAATGATCAAATTTGTTCTTGATTTGTTTTCATAGAGATTTGCTTTAAACCGTTAACAATAGAAGCAAAACTAGATCGTTCCCAAAACGCATGCCTGCCGCGCCTGAATGATCATTTGCTGTAGTGCCTAACGTAGCTTATACCGGGAAAAGGGGAAGCCTGCAGGGAAGTGGGGAGCCTGGGTATGCCCGTATCCTTTAGTATACGAAGATCTTTATTGAGTGCCGCCTTGTTGATGTCGTGTGGGGACTGGGCTCTTGGAGCAGCGGTGTCTGAGCCGCCTGGCCAAGTCGTCGGAGTGGTGTCGTCGGAGTTGTCACCGGGCGCCAACGTCATTGCGGGTCGTGAACTGGTTCGTGGTACAGGCGCTTCAAATAACACCAGTATCCCGTTTGAATCGGGCGATCATGTCCGAGTGGCTGCACTTTCTTACGAGCCCTATGATCTTGTTTTGTCGGTAGATGTTCCGAGAGTTCTGACCGATGTCGATGTCAAACTTTATCGAGAGATTGATGAGTTGCAACAGTCGGGTCAATGGTCCGCTGCCGATGCACTTATAGAGAATCTTAGTGACGATATCCTGCTTGGCTACGTGCGTTTTCAACGTTACATGCACCCCACAGATTACGTCTCTACGTATGACGAACTTGCCTCTTGGTTAGAGGATTATGCGGACCATCCGGATGCCTATCGCATATACCGCTTGGCGTTGAAACGAAGGCCGCAGAATGCGCCGGAGCCTCGAGGATACAAACGCAGACATTTATCTGGATATGGCGAAGAACGTGAAGGCGGTGCGGTTAGTCAACCCAGTGGGCAATCGGGCGCTTCCCAACAAAAGCGTATTGCCAAATTAACGAGCACAGTTCGGTCGTTGATTGGCCGTGGCAGGCCCACGGCAGCATCGCAGGTTCTGGCTGAATACGAAACAAAAAGCTGGATGACACCGACTGTGTTTGACCGTCTAAGTGCCGATGTTGGGCGTGGATTTTATGCTTACGGCAAAGATGAGGAGGCGCTCAAATTTGCAGGAGGTGCTGCCGGCAGATCGGGAAAATATGTGCCCGAGGCTTATTGGATTTCTGGTCTTGCCGCTTGGCGGCTGGGGTATTTGGATGCCGCGATGACCTTTT
>CAJWOI010000446.1 GCA_913044255.1 uncultured Alphaproteobacteria bacterium | reverse complement strand
CGCCAATCAACTGTCTCAGATCCCGATGAGTTGCGGCAATGATGCGAACATCAGGTTGAATCGGGGTACTCCCTCCCACAGAAGTATACTCTCCTTCTTGAAGCACCCTCAAAAGCCGCGTTTGAGCCTCTAATGGCATATCACCGATCTCATCCAAAAAAAGCGTGCCACCATCCGCCTGACGGAAACGTCCCAATGATCGATTCGTAGCCCCAGTAAAGGCACCTCGTTCATGTCCAAACAGTTCGCTTTCTATTAATTCACGCGGTATAGCAGCCATATTCATGGCAACGAATACAGATTTGCTTCGTCTGCCATAATCATGCAACGCACGCGCAAACAACTCTTTTCCAGTTCCAGATTCGCCAGAGATAATAACTGTAAGATCAGTATTGGTGAGACGTGCAAGGACACGATATGCTTCTTGCATGGCCGGTGAACGGCCAACGAGGGGTAAATTTTCTTCTTCCTCGATAAATTGCCCGTCTTTCTCAACATTTTTTGGTTGAGGTTCAGAGATTGCCTTTTCCACCACACTTATCAACTCATCCAAGTCAAATGGCTTCGGTAAATACTCGTACGCTCCACGTTTATTCGCCTCTATTGCGGTCAAGAAAGTTGCTTTGGCACTCATAACAACAACTGGGAGATTTGGCCGCACCTGCTTGATTCGCAAAATCAGATCAAGACCGTTCTCGTCTGGCATCACCACGTCAGTAATCACCAAATCTCCCTCACCATTGGAAACCCAATGCCAAAGATCTGTGGCATTGGAGGTTGAGCGAACGTGGTGACCTAAGCGAGTGAGCGCGCGTCCTAAGACAGTGCGAATAGAGCGGTCATCGTCGGCGAGCAAAATTTTTGCGCCCATTGTTTAATACTCCAAATCGGAATTCGGAACACCACCGTGTACGCTTGGATGAACAGGAAGAAATACTCTCACTGACGTACTACGTGGACTGCTATCTATTTCAATTATCCCGCCATGGTCCCCAATAATCTTTGCAACTAGAGCAAGACCAAGCCCGGTGCCCCGAGGTTTAGTCGTCACGAACGGCTCGAACACAGATTGTTTTAATTCCTCCGGGATTCCTGGACCGTTGTCCTTTACGACAACAACGATTGGTAACTGCAGTCGGTCATGACTTCCAGTAACAGAAATCAACACATTATGCTTGTAGCTCGTTTCGAGCATAATTTTCCCTTGTGATGACTGGTTCGCCTCGGAGGCATTTTTTATCAAATTTAGAAAAACTTGGATTAATTGATCCCGATTGCCAAATACAGGCGGTAAGGATGGATCGTAATGTTCTTCAAACTTTATTTCACTAGCAAAGCCTGTCAGTGCTAATTTATGAACATGCCCAAGCACATCATGTATATTAACCGGTCCTCGTTGAAGTGGTCGATCATCGGAAAAAAGTTCCATCCGATTGACTAAGTCGCGTATTCTATCTGTTTCCACACAAATCAACTGCGTAAGCTCTCTGTCTTGGTCAGACGCCGATTGCTCTAAAAGCTGCGCGGCTCCGCGAATCCCTGACAAGGGATTTTTGATTTCATGTGCTAATACAGTTGCCAGGCCCGAGACGGATCTAGCGGCACGACCCTGGGCCAATTGTCGGTCCATCTGTTGGGCCATGGAACATTCTTGTAAGCTGATGACAAGATGGTCGGGAATTTCTGGGGCAGACGTAATTCGTACATCTACTTTTTGAGTAGAAAGTTTGGGCCCCGTCAAAGCAAGTCCAAATTCTGCCACGCTGTGGTCTTGCTTAGATGCCTGGTGGATCAGTGAAATTATCGCGGCATCTTCGTCGATCAAATCGTATAAATTTTGACGTAAAAGAAACCCGGAACTAAGGCCCAACAATTGTTCGGTAGCAGCGTTAACCAGCTGTATGTGTAAAGCCTTATCAACTACGACAAGTGCAACAGGCAGAGCTTCGAGGAGAAATTTTGTCCCCAACTCATTGTTGAGGCCAGATCGTTCCGTCGTAGTGCTCATAGTGAAATTTCATGGGGTTCTGGCACATCGAGTTCGGTATCAAATAAACGTCGAAGGCCATCTTGAACTTGCAACGGATCTTCCGTTCTGAATAAGTTATCTCGGTAGGAAGAGCCCTCGGGAAGTCCTCGAATGTACCAGCCTATATGTTTGCGTGCGATGCGGAGGCCCCGCTCTATGCCATAATGACTAAGTATTCCGTCAAAATGCGCCAGTACAGTTGTCAACTTTTCTCTAATGGAGGGCTCTAGTGACCTTTGTCCCGTTCTTAAATAATCAATTACTTGAGATAAAAACCAAGGTCGCCCATACGCACCACGGCCTATCATAACTCCGTCAACTCCGGCTAACCTGACGTGGGTGGCCGCTTCCTCTACCGTTCTGACGTCTCCGTTTCCAATGACAGGAATGGTTACGGCATCCTTGATTTCCCCTATAAAATCCCAGTCAGCTACTCCC
>CAJWOI010000445.1 GCA_913044255.1 uncultured Alphaproteobacteria bacterium | reverse complement strand
CTTGGGTGTGACCTAGTGGTATCGGCTAGCCCCGAAGCATTGTCCAGAGTACGTCACGGTGAAACCCACGTTGTGGTGAACACTCACAACACACCGGTCGCTGGTTTTATCCACGATCCTAATCTCGATTTTGAAACCTCAGTTAACCAGCGTGCAATTGAGAGTGCCGCTGGCGCCGAAAATAGCTCTTTCTTGGAAGCAACTCGCGTCGCAACCGCATTATTTGGTAATTCAATTGCCACTAATGTGTTTATGCTGGGCGTTGCCTATCAGAGCGGGCGTATACCGGTTTCAGCCGAAGCCATCCAGCGAGCTATTGAACTTAACGGCGTTGCGGTAGAAATGAACAAGGGCGCGTTTTTGTGGGGTCGACTAACGGCACACGATCCGGCAGCCGCCGAGGCGGAAGCAGAGAAACGTGTAATAAAAAATCCGGCCACCCAACTATCCAAAACTTTGAAAGAGATCACCAACCGACGCGTTGATTATTTGACCAAATACCAAAATAAATCTTATGCGGAACGTTATATTGATCTGGTCAACAAGGTAAAAGTCTCCGAAATAGAAAAAACACCCGGTGTGAAGGGTCTTGCCGATGCAGTCGCACGGTACGCCTTCAAACTGATGGCCTACAAAGATGAATATGAAGTTGCCCGCCTTCATTCAGACGGCACATTTCTCGAAAAAATACGCCAAACATTCGAAGGTAATTACACACTCACGTTCCACCTAGCACCGCCCCTTTTCGCACCGAGAGACCCAAGTACTGGAAATTCAAAAAAGATGACTTTTGGGCCATGGTTAATGATCGCACTTAAAGTCTTGGCCAGACTGAAGTTTCTGCGTGGTACGCCGTTTAATATTTTTGGATTCACAACGGAACGTCGACTTGAACGTCAGCTGATAGAGGATTATTTCGAAACTGTGGAGGAGTTGATTGCAAACCTAGACCACGCCAATCACCCCTTGGCAGTTCAAATTGCCGAGATTCCGGAATTGATTCGCGGCTACGGACATGTAAAACAGCAACATATAGATGATGCTGAGACCAAGAAGGCAACACTTGTAGCAACCCTGCTGAATCCCTCTCAACGCGCGGCGGCAGCTGAATAACGACAACTGGTGATAGTCCTGGCGCAACGTTTGGCAAACCTGGCCTTCCCTGATCCACCTTCTACATGAATGCGATATTCTTTTTGAAAAAGTCTAGTGGTATTTATTACTCAGCTGCCTGAGCGAACAGCTGAATTTTCCCCAACGCCTCGGTTAGCCTAGACATATTGGCGCGGACCCCAGACATCCCTGGACCGCGACAGAAATTCTTTTCGTCCATATAAAGAGCGCGGCTTATCTCAATCTGCAGCACATTGAAACCGCGTTCTGGGCGACCATAGTATTCCGTAATAAATCCGCCGGCGTAGGGGGTATTTCGACCAACAGTATAACCCTGTTCGGTAAGTATCGCCTCGGCCTCGTCAACCATAAAGGATGAGCAGGACTTCCCATGGCGATCTCCCAGTACAACGTCAAATGTTGATGCAGATCCTCCCTGAAACAATGGGGATGGCATCGAATGGCAATCAAGCAACATAACATAACCAAACTGTTCGTAGGTCTCCCGGAGCAAGCGACGTAACATTTTGTGATAGGGAAAATAATGCGCCAACAAGCGCCGACGCGCCAACGATATTGGCAGCGGCTGTGCATATATCTCAGCGCCGCTCGCAGCAAGACGAGGAATGACCCCCATGCCTAAGAGAACCTTATCCGATTGCGTGTTGGTATAGCCTGGGAATGCACCCCTGAACATCTTCCGATCTAATTCATTAGGACCACGGTTAACATCGACAAAACAGCGGGGAATCAACGCACACAAAAGTGGACTACCGAGTCCAGGCGAATCCGAGAAAAGTTCGTCAACAAAACAGTCTTCAGAGCGACGCAAAGCGTTGGTACCCAGTCGGGACAAGCGGAAAAATTCCGGTGAGTAGAGGCGCCCACTGTGCGGGGAAGCAACCACCAGTGCGGACGTTTGCCGACCAGGCACATACAAGGCCGCCTGATTTGTCGCACCATGCGCGGAACTCATGGAGCACTCCTACACTGATGATTCATACATCATCGGGTGTCCCCTCGCCCCGCTGCATGTTCTTGTCTTCTTAGAACTTGTCTTCTTAGAAGAAGACATAGGACCGGACCACGACGTTCTTGCGACAGGGAGCATCCTCAGGCGCGGTTGGGTCAATGCAGGCAGTGTGGAAAGACCAGCGCGAGACGGAGCCGTCCGTGACAGAGTCGTAGCACTTGAGCATCGAGACCTCGGTGGGCGTCTGCTCCGGAAACCAATACCATTCGTGGTCGGGGCGGTGGGTGAACCGGGTGGTCTCGCCGACGCGGTCGTCATAGACGCGGTAGTTGGTGATGTACGGCTGGTCGGCAAAAGAAGGCCAGGCGCAGAGCACGAAGGGGTTCTGGCGCACGGTCTCCATCGGCTTGGCGA
>CAJWOI010000444.1 GCA_913044255.1 uncultured Alphaproteobacteria bacterium | reverse complement strand
CTTTCTACCCGATGTTCGTCGCATATTGGAACACCTACCTAAACCTCGGCAAACTCTGTTTTTCGCGGCAACAATGCCGCCCGAAATTCGGGAACTCACTTCAGACATACTTGATAGGCCTAAAACAATCCAGATAGGGATTATTGCTCCCGCGAAAACGGTGAGCCATGCTTTATACCCCACCACGGACAAAATAAAAAAAAGAATGATTATGCATCTTTTGGAACGGACTGCAACAGGGCAAGTCATGATATTCACTCGCACAAAGAGGAGAGCACGATTCCTGGCAGAAGATCTTGAAAAGACTGGTTTCAGGGTGGCACCGTTGCAGGGAAACATGTCACAAAACAAACGCCAGAAGGCAATAGACGGATTTCGTAAGGGTAAGTACGACATACTAGTAGCCACCGATTTAGCCTCCCGAGGAATTGATGTGACAGAGGTAACTCACGTCATCAATTTCGATATGCCCAATACGGTTGATACCTACATCCACCGCATAGGCAGAACTGGTCGGGCACACAATCAGGGAGAAGCCTTTACTTTTTGCATAAATGAAGACGAAGCCTTGATCCGAAAGGTTGAACGCGTTCTAGGCAATCAAATTGAAAGAAGAAAACTAGACGACTTTGACTATGGCGGATACACTCCCACGCTCTCCAGTCCAGAGGCGACTTCATCGCGCAACAAAGCCTCTACAAGCCGATCTGTTGGCCCCAACGGGGGGCAGGAACATTCCAATAGGCAAGGCAGATTTAAGCGACGAAGGCCTAACTCACCTAACGGCCGTGGGCGCAGCAGCATCCAGGGAAGAGATAACAACGGAACTCCTAGGCATGCATCGAGAAGTGACCCAACCTCTCATGACAATACGACCGGGACCAGTCAAGCTAAGCCAGACGCATTATCCCGTCGACGACCGAACAGTAAAACATTTAATCACAAAGGCAAATCCAACTCCCAAGGAATGCGGTCTCGCCGAAACTCCACCAGAGGACGAACGAGGCACTAGATTATATAAAGATTCGTATTATTGCTTTTGAGAGTTGGGCCGATCTTTAAGTGACACAACCCAGGTAAAGCAGTGCTACTATGCCGCTAGGCGGAATCACTTTAACGCATTAAATATAGAGGACTACCGTATGAAGTTCGGCCTTTTCTGGCAGGTACCGGGATACGAAGGCTCCGATGTACCCCGACGGCATTGGGAAACAATCGAAGAGATCTCTCTCGGCGACAAACTTGGTTTCGAAGAGGCGTGGCTTGCTGAATCTCCTTTTTATCCAACACGCCCTATGTCGCAACCGCTCCTCGTAGCTGCAGCAGCTGCACAGCATGCACCCAGAATACGATTCGGCACCTTGGCAACACAAATTCCAATGCATCACCCTATTGAATATGCAACCTCAGCTGCGACGTGCGATATTTTGACGGGTGGGAGGCTCGATTTATGCCTCGGTGGAAGATACGGTGGTGCATCCAGTACCGTGATGGGCATTTCCCCCAAGACAGCCTCAAGCACTAGTCGCAGTATGGTGAGTGAATTTACCAGTATATTGCGACAAGCCTGGAATTCAGAGCGATTGAGCTATAAAGGTGAGTTTTGGGAATTCGACAACGTGCCAGTAATACCTCAACCCATACAAAAACCCGGACCACCTCTCTTAATGGCGGCAAATAGTGATGGGAGTTTCTCATTTGCCGCGCAGCAGAACATGGGTGTTGTTGGAACCACACTAAGCCAGCCGCTCCCCAACCTACGTAGTCACGCAATTTCATTCGCTAACCATTCCGAAGAATATACAAAAGGGACCACTTCACAGCCGTTTCATATAGCGATCTCATTATTCGTAGCAGAGACTCGTGAAAAAGCTCGTAGTCTGATGTCGAGAAACTGGTTAGATAGCGATATCATCTCTGATGGCCCGCCTGTTCATTCCTCCGCAATAGGGGGAGGAAGGCATGACTTCTCATCTGGAGCGGGCGGATGGGGAACATGGAACTTTGAAGAGGCAATACAACACTGCATATACGACAGTCCCCAGGGATGCATAGAAAAACTCAAGAATATTGAGGAGCAAATTCCATCCATCGGTCAATGCATCGTCGAATTTAATCGGCGTGGACGCCTCACAACCGATGAAGTCCAAGGATCTATGCAGCTGTTTGCAAATAAGGTAATCCCAGAGTTTAACTGACAATTGATCGTGCGCCACAACTACGATCGGGGCAATGAGCAACTCTAATTTAATCAATGGAATAGGCGTCACTGGGTTTCTCAAAAAGGAAGAGAACAAATGAAACAGGTTCTCAGCGACCTAAGAATCATAGAATTTGGAACCGACGTTGCCGCAGCAAACACAGGCCGATTACTTGCCGCCTACGGAGCTGACGTCATTACAATCGAGCCTCCTCAGGGACATCAGATCAGATACTTGCCTCCCTGGCCAGCCCAAAACGTATCAACAACACCTGACCCTGAAACAAGCATACTTTTCGCTTACTTAGGGACTGGTAAAAGGTC
>CAJWOI010000443.1 GCA_913044255.1 uncultured Alphaproteobacteria bacterium | reverse complement strand
GCAGTCATGCGTATAAAGCCTGGCTGAGCGGCAAGGGGTTGGGACCAACTGAAATAGGAATCTTATTGTCCATCACTACCTGGACTAGGGTGATAGCTGGTCCGCTAGTGGCGCAGGCAACAGACCGCCTAGGTCGGCGCAAACCGTTTCTCATTGGGTTGGCACTCATGACGCTGTGCAGTTTTTGGTTGTACACCCAGGCCGAAACTTTTTTTACCTTTGCCACCGTTGCGTTTCTGTTGGGTTGCTCATTTTCTCCGATGATACCGCTCGCCGAGACAACAACACTGATGATAACCAAGGATCGCGGACTGGATTATGGACGGATACGACTCTGGGGATCCATCACTTTTATCGCAGCATCATGGGGTGGCGGTTTGTGGCTTGCCGGGCGTTCGGGAGACGCGGTCATACCATTAATTCTTGTGGGGTGCGTGAGCATAGTTTGCTCGTGCTTTCTTTTGCCCGACGTGCGTATATCAAAGCCCATAAATACCAAGGCCCCAATTCGCAGATTGCTCACGTCCCCTATCTTCATCCTATTTCTCGCGTCAGCTGGCCTCATTCAGGGAAGTCATGCCGCCTTTTATGGGTTCTCCACAATTCACTGGCAAGCAGCGGGCCTAAGTGAGGGCAAGATCGGGCTTTTATGGGCAGAGGGCGTGGCTGCAGAAGTCTTATTGTTTGCGTTTAGTGGCGCCGTCTTGCGAAGAACAGGAGTAGTAGGACTGTTGCTAATAGGAGCCTCAGCAGCAACCATCCGATGGACCGCCACATGCTTTGTAACGGATTTCATCGGACTTGCACTAACGCAACTGCTGCACGCTCTTACGTTTGGCGCAACACATATAGCTTCACTTAATTTTATACAGAGAGCTGCTCCCGCGGGCAGTACCGCTACCGCGCAAGCACTATATTCAGCGCTTGGTCTAGGGGTTGCATCAGCAGTTATGTTAACTATTGCTGGAAAATTATACGCCGACTACCAAGGTATTGTGTTTCTTGTGATGGCTATCGCTGCCATCACTGGCGGTCTCTGCGCTCTTGCATTGCGCAAATATTGGAGTGGCGCCCAACTTGGCATTGAATAAACTAGTCGTTCAAAAAATATGTTCGTGAACCCATTCAAACTTCGGCCAAATTACTGTCCTGGAACACGTAGTGCCTCCCGCAATAGGGACAATTAATCTCGCCCGCGCTCCCCATCTTTAAGTGCACTTTAGGATGCCCGAGCAGACCGTCACCACCATCGCACGAAATGATGGGGTCATTCACGAAGACTGTTTCGGCACTGTCCAAGGTTATGAAGTATCCTTCTCACCAAAACCAACATCGCAATCACCTTGGCGAGACACGGCAGCTCATGCTATCGGTCTTGTCTCGGCACGCAAATGAGATCCAAAAGTACGACAAATATCACATGAAAGCTCCTAATCTCTCACCTGATTTTGCAATTCAGGCACGCGATCTCTGGAAAACGTACTCCCCGGGTCGCAGCGATCCAGTTGAGGCGCTCAAAGGCATCGATCTGGATATTCCACGTGGTTCGATCTTTGGCCTTCTTGGACCAAACGGCGCAGGAAAATCGACTTTCATAAACATATTGGCAAATCTAGTGAATAAGAGCTCTGGGTCAGTTGAAATTTGGGGTAACGACATTGATCATTCGCGCCGTCAAGCCAGCGCTGCTATCGGGATCGTGCCCCAGGAATTGACCGTTGATCCGTTTTTTACTCCGCGAGAAACTTTGGAGTTACAGGCCGGCTATTATGGGGTACCTAAGTCCGAACGATGTACGGCAGAAATTCTAGTGGCTCTTGGTTTGGCCGACAAAGCCGAAGCGTATACACGGCGCCTTTCTGGTGGCATGAGACGACGCCTGATGGTTGCCAAGGCCTTGGTTCACCGCCCGCCGGTACTCGTACTTGATGAACCCACTGCTGGAGTTGATGTGGAACTCCGTGCCCAGCTTTGGGAATACGTCCGTAATCTCAATGCGGAGGGAATCACCGTACTACTTACCACCCATTACCTCGAAGAGGCCGAACGTATGTGTGACCGAATTGCGATAATCGATAACGGGGATGTGGTGGCGTGCGATGAGACCCACACGCTTGTGCAGAAACTGGATAGCAAAGAAATCTCTATTACCGTGACCGAACCGCTAACCGGAATCCCAACGCCGCTCCAAAATCTAGGAGCCCAACAAAAATCACCACGTACTCTAGTCATACGTTACCGCCCCAGCGAGGTGGAAATTTCTCAAGTCCTAAACGCATTGGATCTCGCCGGGCTTTCGGTTGCTGACTTATCCATCAGTGAGCCTGCTTTAGAAGATTTATTCCTGGAAATTACTCGCAAGGCTACAGCCTAGGAGCACACACCATCGTTATCTACAAATTGGCTGGACATCCAGCAAGTAGCTTGAGATACAGAACATGAAGCACCCGTAGCTCAGCTGGATAGAGCGCTGCCCTCCGAAGGCAGAGGTCACAGGTTCGAATCCTGTCGGGTGCGCCATTTTT
>CAJWOI010000442.1 GCA_913044255.1 uncultured Alphaproteobacteria bacterium | reverse complement strand
TACTCCGGGATCCGGAACAAACACGCCCTCCGGAGGGAGCCCAGTCTGATACCAAACATCTATAGGCATGCCGCCACGCGGATACCAAAACCCAGACAGTCGCAACCAGATCGGCATGATCTCGTCCTTCACCCGATTGGCTATTAGGACAGTGCATTCTTCGTGAAACACACCAAAATTTCGGAAAGAAGAAAAAAAATATTTAAGGGATTTACTTTCTATCAACCAATCTCCTGGAACATAATCAAGAACAAAGTGGGCAAAATCAGGATGTCCAGTAATCGGGCATAACGTCGTAAATTCTGGGCAAGTGAAACGCACCGTAAATTTACTATCACCGTTCTTATTGAGAATCCGATCCAACTCAGCGTCGTCTGGGCTCTCCGGAATGGCAGCCTCTCGTCCCAACAACTTAGTCTTGGGACTCTTTCGCGTAGCAGCCATTATCCTTCACATCCTTAATAACAGTTCGTGCAAAACGCCCCGCAATCGCACATACCAACTCTCGTCTGAGTTATAGTTCAACATTACCTCGCTAAAGTTAACAAGTGTTGCAACGTAACCCCCAAGGACAAATATCCACCATTCACATTCGAAAAATTCCGAACCTGGTTTGAGGAATAGGAGCATTAAGGGCTGCTGAAAGGCCCAAAGCCAGCACTGTTCGGGTTTCTGCCGGATCGATTATTCCATCGTCCCATAGCCGCGCCGTTGAGTAATACGGACTACCCTGCTCCTCATATTGACGCAAGATCGGACCCTTGAACTCTTCCTCTTGTTTCGGTGTCCAGCTTTCACCACGTCTTTCCAGACTATCAGCGCGAACTGTTGCAAGCACACTGGCAGCCTGCTCCCCACCCATCACCGAAATCCGCGCGTTCGGCCAAATCCAGAGAAACCTCGGGTCATAAGCTCGCCCGCACATTGCGTAGTTACCTGCGCCAAAACTGCCGCCAATTATGACCGTAAATTTAGGCACCTGCGCACAAGCGACCGCCGTCACCAATTTTGCGCCATCCTTGGCAATTCCACCGGCTTCGTATTTTTGTCCTACCATGAAACCGTTAATATTTTGTAAAAAAACTATGGGTATCTGACGTTGACAGCAAAGTTCAATAAAATGAGCGCCTTTCAGTGCCGACTCGGAAAATAAAATGCCGTTGTTGGCAAGAATACCGATTGGGTAGCCGGCTAAACGCGCAAAACCAGTAACCAAGGTCTGGCCGTAAAGGTGTTTAAATTCATCGAATTCACTGTCATCAACCAACCGCGCAATTACTTCGCGAACCTCAAATGGCTTTCGTAAATCAGACGGTATAACCCCATAAATTTCCGACGAATCATACCGGGGCATTTTCGGTGGCTTAAGATCCAGCTCAGCCTGCTTCCTTTTCCCCAAATGACCAACAATGCGCCGAGTAATGCCCAACGCTTGTAAATCATCGACAGCGTAGTGATCGACAACGCCAGAGGTGCGGGCATGCACTTCAGCCCCTCCTAGTTCCTCGGCACTAACTTCTTCGCCAGTGGCTGCCTTCACCAAAGGTGGGCCACCTAAAAAAATCGTACCCTGCTCACGAACGATTACGCTCTCGTCCGACATCGCCGGAACATAAGCACCCCCGGCCGTGCAACTCCCCATCACCACCGCGATCTGGGGTATACCTTCAGCTGACATTGTTGCCTGATTAAAAAAACTACGTCCAAAGTGTTCCCGGTCTGCAAATGCCTCAGCCTGATAAGGAAGATTGGCTCCACCCGAATCAACTAGGTAAATACACGGCAGTCGATTCTTTCGTGCAACCTCCTGAGCACGCAGGTGCTTTTTTACGGTAATTGGATAGTAGGTCCCACCCTTGACGGTAGCATCGTTCGCCACAATCACGCACTCACGGCCGCTGACACGCCCCACTCCAGTTATGAGACTCGCACCCGGAGCCGCACTCTCATACATTCCATGAGCTGCCAGCTGTGACAACTCCAAGAACGGCGTGCCAGGATCAAGCAATCGGTGCACTCGATCACGAGGCAATAGTTTGCCACGCTCAACATGGCGAGCACGTGCGGCGGCATCACCACCCTGGCAAACCTCAACGGCTTGCGCTTGCAGGTCTGCCACCAAAGCTTCCACACGTGCTTTGTTTTCCGCAAAAATCCCGGACGAGGTATCTAGATCAGAATGCAAAACGCCCATCATCAATACCGTACACACCAATAAACTTTAAAAAATATTTGGCTACCCTGCACTATCGCGCGCTTTAGCAGCAAGTGAAAATATGTGGTTCAAAACCGCGGGCTGAATAGCTACAGGAATAGAGAACCACTAATACTATCCCGCAGTAAAGCGATAGCAATTCTTTAAGAAATGTCAAAGTCCGGTTTAAAATTAATTTTAATCAACACATCCCCCGGGGCACACTACTCAGACGCAATCTGTCGACTAATCACCAAGCGCTGTACATCACTGGTACCCTCATAAATCGAACATACCCGTACGTCACGCCACAGCCTCTCAACGGGGTATCCCCGAACAAATCCGTACCC
>CAJWOI010000441.1 GCA_913044255.1 uncultured Alphaproteobacteria bacterium | reverse complement strand
TAGGACGCCTTCATTTCCACCTCCCGACCAATCCACTCGACGGTCAAAAGATCCACGTTCTCCCAAGCCATTGACACCACCAGCACCTGGCCGCCCCGGCGTACCATCTCCAGACCTTGTTGGAGTGTAGGTCGAGCCGCTGCTGCGTCAAATGCAATAGGTACGCCAGGCCCGCCTGAAATCTCAAGAACTTTCGAAACCACATCCTCATCAGTCGGATTCATTACAACCGTGGCTCCAAGCACACGTGCAGCTTCAGCCCGGGCAGTGGCTGGTTCGGAAACATATACCGCCCCTGCTCCGCCTGCGTTCAACACCTGCATTGTCAGTAGACCTATTGGGCCGGCACCCATTACAACGACGCTATCACCGATACTAAATTTCGACCTGCGAACCGCGTGCACCGCTATAGCGGCCGGCTCGGCCAAAACAGCAAGCTCATCGCTCACGTTGTTTGGAATCTTAAGTGGTCGCCATTCGTCCAACACGATGTACTCGGCAAATCCGCCCTGAGGCGGAGTTTTAAGACCCATCGTACGGGCACTATACCTATCCCCGGCTGCCCGAGCAGATATCCCCTCAGGAGGCTCTCCCCCTCCACTCACAACCCTGTCTCCGTCATTGAGCAACGTCACATCTGCACCCAACTGAACAACCTCACCAATATACTCATGACCCATTATCGAACCAGAATTCATCATTCCGTACTGAAATCTGTGAACGTCCGACCCGCATATTGCAGAGTACTTGATCTTGACCAAAACCTGATTCGGACCAGGTTCAGGTGTTGGTACATCTTCCACTTGAATCTGTTGAGTACCCCGGATAACAGCCGCTTTCATTATGTGCTAGATCCCCTAATCACTGGTAACTTATGGAACGTATTGATACACGGCAACAGGACCGTGCTACTGCATCTTTCACACTTGCATTGCAGACACAATGTGCCACAATCCGCCGGGCGGATTATCCACTGGTATCGCCTTGTAGTCAAAGTGTTGAACGATAAGGTTGAGACATAAGACTAATTGCAACTGCAAATTTCATATATTGTTTTTGGAGACCGCACATGGATCGTTTAGCCCACAAGGTCGCAATCGTAACCGGATCCGGCACTCGGTCATCAAATGTAACCGGGGTAGGTATGGCAACGGCCAAACTCTTCGCATCCCACGGTGCAAGCGTGCTCATCGTAGATATGAATGAATCGGCTGCAAAAATCACTGAAAAGGCGATTCATGACGCGGGCGGAAAGGCTTCAATTTTCATTGGAGACGTAGCCGAAGAATCAGTATGTAAGGAACTCGTCAAAACGGCTGTAACACGATATGGAAAACTCGACATCTTGATGAACAGTGTCGCCATCGGAGGCCCCGGAACGGTGACTGAAATCTCCGAAGATTTCTGGTACCGCGTTCTAGATGTCGACCTGAAAAGCATGGTTTTTATCTCGAAATACGCAGTTCCAGAAATGGCCAGAAACGGTGGCGGGTCCATCATCAACATCTCCTCTGTAGACGGGATTCGGGCAGCGATGACCCGCAATATTCCTTACGCAGCTGCCAAGGGCGGTATGATTTCCGTTACACGAGCGATGGCAGTTCATCACGGACGTGAAAACATCCGGGTTAACTGTATTGCCCCGGGAATGTTGTACTCGTCGATGACCGAAGCTGTGGACGATCGCAAGAGAGAGATTCGACGCAAGTTAGCCCCGCTTGGAACCGAAGGACGCGCAGAAGATATCGCCATGGCGGCTACTTTTTTAGCAAGTGACGAGGCCAGATGGATAACAGGTGTTTTGCTACCGGTAGACGCCGGGCTGATGGCAGCTGGGCCACAAAGCCTTTTAAACAACATCCTTGAAGACTACGAGTACAAGTAATGACAAACCATAAAGAAATATTCGCCGAATCAAGAGTCATCGACGGCCTGGACACCAGTGTATGGGGCAGCGAAAACGTATATCGCACCTTGCGCGATGGAGGGGTGACAGCGGTCAATGCAACAATAGCCATTTGGGACGATTATGAATCTACCCTCAAAACGATTACCCAATATTTAAAGTGGTTCGATGAATTTAAAGAGTTGATACGACCGGTGAAAACTGTAGACGACATCCTTTCAGCAAAATTGGAAAATCGAACCGGTATCATTTTCGGTTGGCAAAACGCTGCGCCGATTGGTAATGACCTAAGTAGGTTGAGACTTTTCCACGAACTTGGAGTCAGGATCATACAGATTACCTATAACGAGCGAAATCTATTAGGTAACGGATGCTACGAACGAGTTGATGACGGATTAAGCAGATTTGGCTTGGCCGCAGTAAAAGAAATGAACAGACTGGGAATACTGATGGATCTCTCACATGTGGGAGACCGCACCACGATGGATACCATAGAAAATTCAGATGGACCGGTCGCCATAACGCACGCCAACGCTAGATCACAAATTGATCATCCGCGTAATAAAACCGACGAAGCGATCAGGTTATTGGCGGAACGAGGTGGCGTGATAGGTGCAAACGCATTCCCTATGTTCTTCGAAC
>CAJWOI010000440.1 GCA_913044255.1 uncultured Alphaproteobacteria bacterium | reverse complement strand
TGTGGAATTGAATACTCGTGCCGAGGACCCAGGCCTTTGGAAAGATCAGAATGCAGCGCAACAAGTAATGCAAGAGCGCAACCGACTCCAAACCGCCATTGCTGGCTATGAGACCCTGGTGCGGGACCTTGGTGATAACATCGAACTGATTGAACTGGGGGAGTCTGAAGGAGATCCAGATATTGTATCTGAGGCCGAAAGCGCCTTATGCGCGTTGGCGGATCGCGCCCGTAAACTTGAGTTAGAGACTATGCTGTCCGGAGAGGCTGATGGGAATGATTGTTTTGTAGAGATCCATGCCGGAGCCGGCGGGACGGAAAGCCAAGACTGGGCGTCGATGTTACGCCGACTTTATCTCCGTTGGGCTGATAGCCATGAATACAAGACGGAGATGGTTGAGGAGAGTCTGGGTGAGGAAGCCGGCATTAAATCGTGTGTACTTAGAATTTCTGGATTAAACGCATATGGGTGGCTAAAGATGGAAAGTGGAGTGCATCGATTGGTGCGCATATCACCTTTTGATTCAAACTCACGACGCCATACGAGTTTTGCAAGCGTTTGGGTCTATCCTATGGTTGACGAGTTCATTGAAGTTGAGATTGAAGATAAGGATTTACGTGTAGATACGTATCGAGCGTCCGGGGCTGGCGGACAACATGTCAACAAAACGGACTCGGCGGTGCGTATTACACATATGCCAACTGGGATTGTTGTTCAGTGTCAGAACCAGCGGTCACAACATAAGAACAGGGCTACAGCAATGAGCATGTTAAGGTCTCGTTTGTACGAGCTGGAACTGCAAAAACGAGAAGCTGATATCGCGGCGCAGGAGGCCGACAAAAAAGAAATTGGTTGGGGACATCAGATTCGTTCGTATGTTCTTCAGCCCTATCAAATGGTAAAGGATTTACGGACCGGTGTAGAGACGAGTAATACGAGTGCGGTGCTGGACGGAGACATCGATCAATTTTTAAGTTCTGCGCTGGCTGCCCAGGTAACAGGGAGCAATAATACGTAGCTCTACGTTTGCGGGTGACTTTCCTTTACGCTTGCACCTGAATTCCATACGGTTGAGCCCAATCCAGACCCGAGGAAGTCGTTTGGACTGGACGGTATTCACAGCCAACCCACCCGTCAAAATCAAGTGAATCGATTATTTCAAATAAATGTGGGAAGTTGACCTCTCCCAAGTCTGGTTCGTGTCGAGCGGGTACCCCAGCAATTTGATAATGCCGAGTGATGTCTACGTTATCACGGATGAGGGTCTCGAGATCGCCGTCCATAATTTGAGCGTGGTAGAGATCAAGCTGGAGCCCAACGTTTTCCTTTCCTACTTCCTCAATGATTTTACGAGCATCTGAGACATGACTTAAAAAATAACCTGGAATATCGCGTTTGTCGTTGATCGGCTCAATCAGTAAATCAACTCCGTACCTTTCAGCGGCATCCGCGGCTCTCTTTAAATTTTCCACGAACGTAGCCCGTGCTTCTTGGATCTCCTTCTTTTCTTCAATTATTCCGGCCATAACGTGAATTCGTTTACACATAAGTGTTTCTGCGAACTCCAGTGCAAGCTGAAGAGAAGAAAAAAAATCCGATTCTCGGCCGGGGACAGCGCCGAGCCCCCGATCTCCGGAAGCTAAGTCTCCTGGCGGAGTGTTCAAAAGTACTTGTTTAAGGTTATTTTCGTTTAGTGCATATTTGATTTCATTGGCGGACCACTCATAGGGGAATAGAATTTCAACTCCTTTGAAGCCGTGACCAGCTGCCGCACTAAATCGATCAAGAAATTTGTATTCTGTAAACAACATCGACAAGTTGGCAGCGAGATTAGGCATGGATAGGGGCGTTAGTTCTTTGGCAACGCAGTCTCTACTAAACGTACGAAATAGCTTGCACCAATTGGAAGGATCTCATCGTTAAAGTTGTAATGGGGGTTGTGCAGTTGGGCACTTTCGGTGCTATCGCCGTTTCCTATCCACGCGTACGCCCCTGGCTTATCTTCGAGATAAAAAGAAAAATCTTCCGAGCCCATTACTTGCGGCTGCTTTCGGGCGTCAAGTCCCGTAACCTCTGACGCCACATCGCGAGCAAACACGGCTTCTTGCTCGTGGTTTGCAGTGGGCGGATAGCCAAGATCATAAGTCAACTGTACTTTAACCCCGTGGCCGGCAGCAATGCCCTCAAACATTTTCGTCATTCGTTTAGTATTGGCTTGGCCAAGATCCAAGTCAAAATAGCGGACTGTCCCACCAAATGTAACTGAATCTGGGATCACGTTGAAAGCATCCCCCCCATGAATTTTGGTTACAGAGATGACCAGGGTATCATGTGGATCGGTAGCGCGTGAGACCAGGCTTTGGAGACCATTAACCATCGAGGCTGCTGCCACTATCGGATCGATGGCGAGATGAGGCATTGCCCCGTGACCGCCGCTGCCTTTGACGACAACCGAAAACTGATCGGCCGCCGCCATAACTGGTCCTGGCGACACGGTAATCTCACCTGCGGGGACACCTGGCATGTTATGAACGCCATAAATGGCATCTAC
>CAJWOI010000439.1 GCA_913044255.1 uncultured Alphaproteobacteria bacterium | reverse complement strand
TGCAGGACCTTCTGTCGTTTAATTAGCAATTCATTATGAGCATCATGTTCGTCAGTCCAAACTCCTATTTCTTGGAAATATCGTACAGCGCCCGCATGGTAAGGCACAATCCAATCAAAAACCTGCCGTTCCATCGCAAAACCGATACCGGAGGAGTGCGCATTTTTATATTCATCAAAATTGACGTGCAGGAGCCGGGTAAGGTCATATGCCATTTCTTCGTCCCGTTCCGCATAGGTGATAAGAATTGGGTACCCATAACTTCCGCCCTCGAGAGTTTCATTAGGCGACAAACCTACTCCGGCGGTCGCGATATGCGGCAAAATCCACGGTGCATGACCGTTCATACGCGCCCACCCATCCGCGTCATCATGCGGCGTAGGAACGAAACGCATTCCACGTGGAGATCCTTGCAACTGATACAACATTGACGAATTCGTCGATGCGATTGCCGCATCGACCGTGCCATCGATCATACCTTGAATAGATGCTTTCCACCCAGATACTTTCATCTTGATCACATCATCCCAATTCAAGCCTCCAAAAGCCAGATACGCCGTCATATTCGAGTTTAATGCAGGCCCTCCCACCACCCAGGCGACACGCTTCCCTATCAGGTCATAAGCGCTTTCGATGCCGCTGTCTCTGGTAACAACCGGCAAACCGATGTTCACATCTGACCAACTCATCATAATTAGGCGAACCTGCTGTGGGCCCCAACGTTTCACGCCGAACTCGTCTACACCCTCTTGAGCGAGATAACTGCCTATTCCAGTGGCAGAAAAATGGACTCTCCCCGCACGCAAGGGCGTCAAACGTGAAATATCGTTCTTTGCTGGGATCACACGAAGGCGATAACCATCGTCCGCCAATGCATTTCCAATCGCAACTGAAACAGCATACCCACCCGATGTGGTGCCATAGGCCGTCCAACCAAACGTACGCGGCAAGCCATCGGCAAGCGCCACAGGTGAAACCACACCCGTCAAAAGAAAAAATACGCGGAGGCACCCTAATATTCTGCGTAACACCAATGGCATCATTCCCATTATTTTTTGTTTCGCATCATCACGGCGCACCCGAAGTAAGCCTAGAACCAGGAGTGTTCCCACAAAAACATCATGATCGGGAAATTAAATCGTACAGTTTCACTTGACTAGAAGGTTTCGACTTCCGTTGTCGTGATACACATGCGAGCTCCAACATTTTTAGACATTCACATTTTAGGCCCTGCAACCTCGGCCCAGGGGGAAAATATAAACGCAGCACCTACCTGCGGTCCTCCTACCAAAGGTCGACTGACTAAATTGGGACAAGCAAAAAGTGCCGGATACACACCATGTTGGTTACTTTGCGTCTCGAATCGCTCAGATAGTCTTTTATGAATAGATGGCGGCAAGGTGTTATCGATTCCAACTACCCCACTGCCACTGACATCGATCCTAGGTTGCGCCAGAGCTGATCCGACATCCATTTTGTAATCAGTCACAAAAGAGAGCAACTGAAAGACCGCTGGCATAATCCTCCTTCCCCCGGACGCACCAAGGGCAGTACGATGTCCATTGTGCGCGACAATTGTGGGACACATATTTGACAACGGTCGTCGCCTTGCCGCTATCGAATTTGGGCCACCTGGACGTGGGTCGAACCACATAATTCCATTGTTCATAAGAATTCCAGTGCCAGGGAGCATTACTTTTGAACCAAATAACGACAAAAGCGTCTGAGTCAATGCAACAAAGTTGCCGTCTCGGTCCACGGCACTAATGTGAGTGGTGCAGGAAGGAGATCGGAGGTCATTGCTGTCCCCCATAGTTTCAAAGCGTTCTGTATATGCTGCATCCAAGCTTTCTGCGTAAGCAAGATATGTGTCCGCATTGGGAACATTTCCTAATTTACACTCGCTGAGATTCTTTAATGCAGCGAGCAAGGTCGGACCTGCTGTCAATCCGGGAGCAACATCAAGCGTAGCATCGCGATAACTCCCTCTTTCCGCAGGAATCACCCGGGCCACATAGTTACTTAAGTCATCGTTAACCAATTTATTGCCACCCGCGGAACAGTCCGCAATCAGGGACCGCGCGATCTCTCCTTCATAAAAATCCCGTGGCCCCGCATCACGTAAACGTCGTAACGTGGCCGCCAGGCTCCCCAACTTAAGTCGAGGTGGCGGAGCGCCCCATTCACCAACTGGTGGGTGACCGCCGGGAAGCAGCACGCGTGCGCTCTCCGGAAAACCGGCCAAGTCACCGGCCGCGGTGGCTATCATCAGTGTTGCGTACCAGTCCGCAATCATTCCCATCTCGGCAAGTTCGACGGCCGGAGCTATTGCATCTGCCCACGCAAGTGTACCAAAACGCTCCAACGCCTGCGAGATTCCAGCGACGTACCCGGGAACAGCTATAGACGGATATCCTTTCAAATTCCGGTCTTCTTGTACCGCTGGCCAACCAAACAAATCTGATGCATTCCCTCCGATTAGTGGGTAGTCATCTGGATTCAATTGACCTGGCGCTATCATGCCAAAATCGATCGCAAACGTTTGATCTCGCGCA
>CAJWOI010000438.1 GCA_913044255.1 uncultured Alphaproteobacteria bacterium | reverse complement strand
GCAAATGGGCTTCCCGACACAGGAAAATCGAGAAATCAGGTTATCAGGCGGCCGTGAAAAAGATCGCGTTCCCTCGACGGTGGCATGGTGGTATGATTTCCGCGAACCAGGAGGCTATCTGGGGAATGTCGGTTAATACCAAATAATAATTAAGTGAGGGAATTCCCGACGCATGGAAGGCGCTTTCCAAATTATTTTTAACGTACTTTGCTATACGTCGATTATGATTTTAGTCGTGCTGGGTTTGGGCGTTATTGCCAGCATGATGGGAATCTTTAACTTTGCTCATGGTGAGTTTATATTGTTGGGTGGTTACACCCTATATTTGTTCCATATTTGGGGCCTGCCGCTTTGGTTCGGAATTGTCGCCGCGCCGTTCGTGGTGGCAATTGTTGGAGTGGTATTGGAGCGCACGATAATCCGTCGCTTCTATGCCGCGCCTATCGTTGCGATGCTGGGAACCTACGCAATTGGGGTTATTATTCGAGAAACCGTGCGGGGCCTGATTGATGGATTGTATTTGCGGGTGCCGGAACCGCTCGTCGGCATGTTTGTCGTAGGTGATATCAGCGTGTCTAAATGGCGCGTTGCTGCAATTCTCATGACAATACTCGTGGTCACTATATCCTATCTGCTGCTGAATCGGACAAGTTTTGGCCTGCGTGTTCGTGCATCGTTGGAAAACCCTGAGCTTGCGCGCGCGTCTGGCATCTCAACCTCGCGGATTTATGCGGCTACTTTTGGCTTTGGTGCTGCATTAGCGGGACTAGCGGGCGCCATCATCACGCCATTAATGATGTTTAATGCAGACATGGGACTGCGTTTCCTAATTCAGGGATTTCTGGCCGTCATGCTCGGCGGCATCGGCACCTTCGAGGGATCCGCGGTAGGTGGCGCTCTCATTGGTGCAATGGCTTCGGGGCTGCCTTATATGGTGAATCCGATCCTAGCTGATGTTCTAGTTTTTGTTGTTGCGATTGTTTTGGTGAAACTGAAGCCATCGGGGCTTCTATCAAAATGGAGGGCATAATTTTGAATGACCATACAAAATATTCTCTAACAGATAAGCAATTTTCCCGGCGTATCCTGTTGCAAAACGCCATGTGGATGTCCGGCGCTATAGCGACTGGTATAGGCAGTTGGGTATTTCCGGCCAAGTGGAGCCATGCAGCCGGCCCCATCAAAGTCGGCATAGCGACTGACCTAACGGGTCCGATCTCATTCGGTGGCATTCCTTGTTCCAGAGTGGCTAAGTTAGCCATTGACCAGATTAATGCTGATGGTGGTATTTTGGGTCGGCCGCTGGAGATGTATCTTGAAGATACTGCCTCAAATGAGCAGATCGCAGTCGGCGTTGTGCGCAAGCTGGTCCAGCGCAACCGTGTCGATGTGGTTCTTGGGGGCATTACTAGTTCTATGCGTAACGCTATTAAGGACGTTATAGTAGGGCGTGGTCGCACCCTTTACATTTATCCGCAGCTCTACGAGGGTCGTGAGTGTACGCCTAATCTCTTTTGTACTGGACCGACGCCGGCGCAGCAGTGTGACGATCTAATCCCATGGTTGATCGCCAACGGCGGTAAACGCTTCGCCTTGCCTTCGGCCAACTATGTTTGGCCACATGTCCTTAATGAATACGCCCGTAAGTCAATTGAGGACAACGGCGGCGAGGTTGTTTTAGAGGAATACTACCCGCTCGACCAGGTCGAATACGGTGCGACGGTCAAACGGATTATGGACGAAAAGATCGACGTGGTATTCAACACAGTCATTCCGCCAGGGCTCGGGCCTTTCATCAAACAACTTTATGAAGCCGGTTTTCTTAAGAGAGGAGGGCGGTTATCCTGTGTCTATTACGATGAAAACGCCCTCAATTTTAACGCCGCAGAGGAGATGGAAGGGCTGGCCAGTTGTCTGGATTATTTCCAGAATATTGACGATCCATTCAGTGCAAAACTTCAAGCAGCGTACCAAAAAATACACGCGCACAAGGACAAAGTTCTGTTCACTGCGGGAAGTGGATCAACTGGAATGTACCGCGGCGTCAAGCTGTGGGAAGCGGCGGTTAAGGAGGCCGGAGCGGTAGACCGTGATAGCGTCGCCGCGGCATTGGATCACGCCAAAATCGCTAATGGTCCAGGCGGTCCGTCCAATATAGTGCCGGGTACGTATCATTGCCAGATGAACATGTACATTGCAGTAGCCAAGGCCGGCAAATACGAGATTATAGATAAGGCCGACCAGGTGCATCCAAAGGAGTGTGGATAAAGGAATGCGCGACCGCGTGATCGTATTGATCGCGCGGTCGCGGCCCTCACCTGACCCCGTTCTTGAATAAATGACTATCCTAAATAGAATTGCAGGGGCACGTCCTGGGACAAACGGCCGTATCAGCCGCCTCCTGACCATTGAGCTTGTAGTGTTTGTGCTGTTCGCCTTAATGCCCTTGTTATCGGGCTTGGTATGGTCAGAAGATGACTCATTCTTCTGGATCGTTTTTACGACTAAGGTTTTGATCCTGAGTCTTTTTGGCTTGAGTTTTGAACTCGCATGGGGCT
>CAJWOI010000437.1 GCA_913044255.1 uncultured Alphaproteobacteria bacterium | reverse complement strand
AAGCCACATCGTGAAGCATCCAATAAATAGTGCATCGGAATAGGCAAGCGCTTCCCTCAATACATCGCCAGAACCACCTAAACCGCCATAAATCAGGGTGCCCAAACCAAGGAATATGAGCGAGGATAATACGCTTAAGAGAGCAGCAAGAATTATCGCGTTTAGTGCCAACACTTCCGCGCCAGTCCGATCACCCGCACCAAGCCGCTGAGCTATAGAGCCTGTTATTGCCCCTCCGATTGAGCCGGCGGACAGCATTAACATCATCATCATCATCGGAAATGCCAGCGCCAAACCGGCCAATGAAACCGTGCCAAGCCTGCCTACGTACCAAGCCTCAGCCATTGGTGCCAGAAGTGTAACGGACATGGCAACAACATTAGGTGCCGCCAAGCGGATCAATGTACGGCCAATTGGAACAGTTAGTAGGGGAGATTGCGCTGTCACTATTAATTCACCCAATCAGAAGTCCTGGTTGTTCAAGTCAACCGATGCGTTTTGGTAATTTACATCTAGAGCTACTGTAGCGCCTCAATTTGGTGAGGCATCGTCGGACTGATGTTTAGCTCACGCCGGCGGTTCTGCGCCATCTTTTGTGCCTGTGCGCATGCCACCCAGCAAGCACCAGATGCGTTGTGTTGATGAGATGGAATCCCACCCTGTGGTCCAAATCCGCGCGGTAGTTATCGGTACGCCAATGGTAGATGAGGTGGGAGGTGGGACATTGGCCACATTCTGCACAACATTGGCGTTGTCCCAGAAAAGAGTTCAACCATAGGGGTGGCTTAACCTTGAGGTTTCTCCACGCCACCTAAAACTTTCTCTCGCACCACTCCGCCCACTCCTTCTGAGGCGGACTCACCGTGGAGGAGCCGTACCTTGCAAACGGCTTATCAAGCACATTCTTTTTATAATTGCAGTAAACCGGTACCGGGCTTTTTCGGCATTCAATTCGACAGACCTGATTACCACCTACCGTCTCAATTTCTGGGGTGACATAGTTGGTAATTACTGCCCCGCCAAGGGAAGCTTTGACGCTATCAAGAATGTGCCGGATATACTTGTCATCATCCCAGTCGCGCTTATCTGCCTCAATACCTGATACAGCGGGGAGATCATCCGTACGGTTCTTGCTATCCCTGACGCCGATCAACAAGACGCCATCGTTAGTATTTAGAAACCCACAAATTTCTTGTAAGGCCTCATATCTAGGATCGTAGTTCTTGTCTTCGTTCATTTTGTTTTTGAACGAAAACACTTCCTTGAACTCAATCTCATCATTCTCATCTATTTCGATTAACTGCTGAACGCTTTTGTCAAAAACCGTTTCGCTACCAACGGCTTTAAACATCTTGGATGTTTGTTTGGGCCCGAATTCCACTAGCATTTTTGCGTGTAATAGCTTCAGTTGGCCCATCGACGCTTCCATAGAAGTGGCTACATCCGAACTTGGAAACGGAATGATGGTCGCTTGTGTATTGGAATTTTCGAGTTCATTTAGGACTTCGTTCGCTCCGGCGTCACCCTGCTCGGCGGCAAGGCACCAGAAGTGCATCGCCTGCTCGTGGTCCTGCTCGACCCCCTCGCCGGTATAGTAAGCAACGCCCAGATTGCCTTGCGCAGTCGCGTTGCCCTGCTCGGCGGCTTTTTTTAATGCTTCGATGTCCCTAGGCTTTTTATTCATCTCGTTGAGCCCAATCCTGATCCGGCAGACACGACCTCAGCACCTGTGAAGATAATTTTATGGTTCAATGGGACGTCATATCGCCCAAATCCAAGTCTGCGAGAATTTTCTCAAATGATTCCTCTTCATCGCCGGCCATGACGCCAAGCGTTACCGTCATCAACCTCGACATGAGATACACCGCTGATTCCCAGCCCACTTCACGAGCACTGCTCTCAGTTGCAACACGAAAGAGCACCACAGCTTTTGCCGTTTCTGAGAGATCATCGGTGGCTTCAGAAATTTTCTGTACTTCGTCGTAAAAATTATCCAACATCTTACCAACCTCCAAAACATTGAGAGACCAGGTGGGATCGCGATTAAGTAATCCTACCGATTAATAGGGTGCTTAACACTCAAACAATAACGGGCGCTGGGCCCCGCGAATGCGGTGCCGCCCACCAGCACTCAAGTTTGGTTCGGCTGCAACGATACGTAGCCTGGCAATTGCGTGGTGAAACTCTCTGAAAACTCGAGATGTCAACGAAGCCAAACGTAAGCGGGGCATGCTTCTGGCTGAGTGGGACAAGTTTGCAAACCAAGTTTCAGAGCATAGCGACGTTGTTCCCTTCGTAAGGAATATCTGGGTCTTTTCAGAGACGACGAGCGCGAACTGTTTGAAGATCTAAAAATTTGCCTAATTGAGTTGGAATCCCACCCCGCACCCTCCGAGCTAATAGAGGGGACCGTGAGTATCGGGTCAGTCCCTAGGCCGCGGCGCGTTCCAGCTCGTGAATCGACCAGACCTCGTCGAGTGCGGTAACTAGGTCATGCATCATGGCGTCCGTATGAAGCGGTGTCGGCGTGAAGCGCAATCGCTCCGTCCCGCGCGGCACGGTCGGATAGTTGATGGGTTGCACATATA
>CAJWOI010000436.1 GCA_913044255.1 uncultured Alphaproteobacteria bacterium | reverse complement strand
TAGTTAAGCCGTTAACTTGGTTGACAGAATGAA
Organism: uncultured Alphaproteobacteria bacterium; assembly: GCA_913044255.1. Lineage (GTDB taxonomy): Bacteria > Pseudomonadota > Alphaproteobacteria > UBA7887 > UBA7887. The sequence goes on along the minus strand of CAJWOI010000436.1, from coordinate 2,580 downwards.
GAAAATGAACACCGAGCAATTTTTCTCGCGATATTTCGAAACTCTTTCGAAGACAACTGATAGTGTTAGTGTGGCTGATCTTCAGGCAGTGGCTCAAATGATTGGGAAAGCTCATCACGCGGGCAAGAAGGTTATAATAGTAGGTAACGGTGGGAGCGCTGCAATTGCGAGCCATGTTGCCGTTGATCTCACTAAAGCCGCGAGTATTCGAGCAGTCAATTTCAACGAAGCAGATCTACTGACTTGCTTGGCGAATGATTATGGATACGCAAAGTGGGTGGAAAAAGCATTAGAATTTTGGGCGGATCCTGGGGATCTGGCGATTACTATCAGCAGTAGCGGTAATTCAGCCAACATAGTCAAGGGCGCAAGACAGGCGAAATTATTGGGATTGGGCCTAATCACTCTGTCGGGGTTTGATCCAAATAATCCGCTTCGCCAGTTGGGTGACCTAAACCTCTGGGCGGATAGCGATCAGTACAATATTGTTGAAACAACACATCAGACATGGTTGTTATCCATCGTTGATTATTTGATTGAATCGGGAAATATGGAGTTGTGAAGGCTGTAGTAACTGGTGGTGCTGGTTTCATCGGGAGCCATCTTGTAGATGAACTTCTTGCCCGTTCGGCGCAAGTAACGGTGTTAGACAATTTCAGTACTGGTCGAGCCTCAAATCTGGGGCATGTCGAAAATAAGATACGATTAGTTGAGTGCGATATTGGTCGCGCTGGAGATTGGCAGGATGAATTTAGAGAAGCAGACTATGTGTTTCACCTTGCCGCGCTCGCTGATATCGTCCCATCTATCGAGAATCCGGAAGGTTATTTTCAGACAAATGCAACAGGTACCTTCAACGTTCTACAGTCATGCCTGAAGCATCGACCGAAGAAGATCATCTATTCAGCCTCGTCATCATGCTACGGTATTCCGGATAAATATCCCACAGAAGAGATAGCCGCAATAAGACCACAGTATCCATATGCTTTAACCAAGTATCTGGGGGAGCAACTAGTTCTTCATTGGTGTCAGGTTTATCAACTGCCAGCGCTCTCATTAAGATTTTTTAACGTATATGGACCACGGTCGCGTACATCCGGAACTTATGGGGCCGTTTTCGGGGTTTTTCTCGCCCAGAAACTGGCAGGAAAGCCTTTCACTGTTGTTGGAGATGGAGGGCAAACCAGAGACTTTACTTTTGTGACAGACGTGGTTGACGCTATATGTGTTGCAGCGGAGAGTGAAGCCAGTGGTGAAATCATCAATATAGGTTCAGACAACACGTATAGCATTAATCGACTGGTGGAACTATTGGGTGGTGAGGTGATTTATATCCCGAAGCGGCCCGGCGAGCCCGACTGTACCTGGGCCGATATCGAAAAAGCCAAAGCGGTGTTGAATTGGAAACCGAAAGTTCTTTTTGAAAAGGGGGTTGAAACTCTTCTAGACAATATCGACTACTGGCGACAGGCCCCAGTGTGGGATAAGGAGTCGATAGCTGATGCGACTGCCAAGTGGTTTGAGTATTTAGGATAAGCGATGTCCAAAAAATTAAGGAGCCTAGAGGAGCTACAACAACTTGTTGCAGAGTTAAAATCTGAAGGGAAAAAAGTAGTACAGAGTCACGGTGTTTTCGATTTACTCCATATCGGACACATAAGGCATTTGGAAGAGGCAAAATCTCTTGGTGACATATTGATTGCCACAGTCACCCCGGATGAATTCGTCCACAAAGGGCCTAATCGTCCCGCATTTCAAACCGCGCTTCGCCTCGAGGCCTTGGCTGCTTTGGGGGTTGTTGATTTCGTTGCCGCAAATACCTGGGCTAGTGCAGTTGAAACCATCAAGCTCATTCAGCCAGATATTTACTGCAAAGGTCCAGACTACAAGCAACACGATGAAGATCTCACAGGGAAGATATCAGAAGAGGAGAGCGCGGTAGTTTCAGTTGGCGGGACAATTCATTACACCGGAGGAATAACTTTTAGTTCGAGCAATCTCCTTAATGAATATGGCAATGTGTTTAGCGAAAATCAGCGGGATTTTTTGTCTCGCACCGCGAGCAAATCTAGTCCGATTCAAACCCTAGAAGCGGTAAACAATCTATCAGACCTGCGCGTTCTGGTATTAGGTGAAAGTATTGTCGACCAGTATGTTTTTTGCGAGGCGCTGGGTAAATCTGGCAAGGAACCTGTCTTGGTGAATAGAGAGTTATCAAGAGAGCAGTACGCGGGCGGGGCATTTGCGATTGCTCGGCACCTGGCTGATTTTTGCAGTGAAATTACGCTTTTGAGTATGTTGGGCGAAGACGGCGCTTATGAGGACTTCTTTCGGGGATTGCTGCCAACGAACGCTGATGCCCAATTTATCTATAAAAATGGTGCGCCGACAATAATCAAGAAGCGCTTTGTGGATAACGTTTCAAAAAGTAAAACCATGGGCGTCTATAACCTAGAAGATTCCCTATTAGATGAAGCACAGCAAAATGATTTAGACGATCGTCTCGAGACGATGATATCTTCACATGATGTTCTAATCGTATCGGATTATGGGCATGGCTTTATTTCGCCTAATACCGCC
>CAJWOI010000435.1 GCA_913044255.1 uncultured Alphaproteobacteria bacterium | reverse complement strand
GCAATGTCATTCGCCTGCATCCGGTTGAAAGTCATCTGCCCGAATGCGCCAGTGAGGCCCGCCCAGCCCTTATAGCTGTTGAGTCTGAAAATAACTGGGATGGGCCATTACGTCGGCCATTGCGACCGCTGCAGCTACTCACCCAGCCCCTGCCAATTGATGTCATGGCCCCGGTGCCGGATGGCCCGCCGGTGATGTTCCGTTGGCGCAAACAGCAGCACAAAGTTGCCCGCGCCGAAGGGCCGGAACGCATTTCGCCGGAATGGTGGCGGCCGACGCAACTGCAAACCCGCTCGCGCTCGCTAACCAAAGAAACCCGGGATTACTACCGCCTCGAAGACCAAAACGGCAACCGCTACTGGGTCTACCGCGAAGGCCTCTACCGCCCGGACAAACCGCCCGGCTGGTACCTCCATGGGTTCTTTGCGTGAAGTTAAAAGGAAGTTTATGGCAAAATGCTAGCAAAATGCATGCATATTTGGTATGCTAGCAAAATGCTAGCATACTGAGCTGGTGAAAATAAATTTCGCTGATTGGAGAAAAACCATGTCTACGCTCACCATAAGGAATGTAGAGGAAGAGGTAATGAAAAATTTGAAACAACAAGCAAAACGCAATAACCGCTCGGTAGAAGCTGAAGTACGGGAACTTCTCAAGCGCAATGTTGGTCGTAAATCACCTGAAGAACTCCTTGCCTTGGCAGACAAAATCAAGGCGATGACCCCCAAAGGGGTTAAACAAACAGATAGCGCAGAACTCCTACGAGAGGACCGGGATCGTTGACCTTAATTATTGATGCCAGTGTAGCCATAAAGTGGTTTGTTGATGAAAATCTTGAAGCTAATGCACGACATATAGTTGAGTATCACCGTGACCTTGAAGCGCCTGATTTCATCGTTACGGAAGTCGCGAATATCGTTTGGAAAAAACATACTCGAAAAGAGATTGATCCTTCTCAGGAACACACAATTGTTGCCGCTGTCCCACAATATATTCCTAATCTAACACCCATACTGGATTTGAATGAACGTGCGTTCGAATTAGCGTTGGAACTCGATCACCCTGTTTACGACTGCCTCTATTTGGCTTGCGCCGAAATGCATAATGGCACGGTCGTTACGGCCGACAAACGGTTCTTCAATAAGCTTCAATCTACTCCCTACAAAGAACAAATCCGTTTTCTGGACGATCCAGACCTCATGCTGCCGCTGTATATTTCGGTCGAAAAAATTGGGGAAATCATAAAAGCAGAAGAAAATTACGCAAAAACCCACAAACACACACGAAATAAGCTAACAGGAGGAAAGGCGTTTAGCTTCGTAAATACTGATGAATTGGAGCCTGCTTTCGATTCCCCGGTCTCTCGAACCTTAAATTCCGCTGTTAAAAATCTGCCGGAACACGAATTAAAAGATATCCTTGCGCTTGGTTGGCTAGGCCAAAGGTATAGCGGAAGCGACTGGTCTGAAATTCGGGACCGTGCAGAAATAGATTTAAATTTCCGGGACGACAATGAAGTACAATATGTATGTAGTCTGACCTGTTATTTAAAAGACGGTCTCGCCATATTACAAACCCTCCCATGACCTCTTACGCTGAACTTCAGGTTACCAGTAATTACAGCTTTTTGCGCGGCGCGTCGCATCCGGATGAGCTGGTGTTGCAGGCGGCTGTGCTCGGCCACACGGCGATCGCGATCACGGATCGGAATAGTTTGGCCGGGGTGGTGCGCGCCCATGTCGCAGTAAAACAATATGGCAAGCAGCACGGCATTCAACTGATCGTCGGCACCCGGCTTGATCTCGAAGATGCACCGAGCCTGCTTTGTTATCCGACCAACCGCGAGGCCTATGGCCGCTTGTCACAGCTCCTGACATTGGGTAAACGGCGGGCTGAAAAAGGCTCCTGCCATCTGTTCTTAGAAGACCTATTGGACGGTGAGATTTTCGAGGCCGGCAAAGGTCAGGTGATGATTGCGATCCCGCCTGATGAAGCGCTTGATCGGGTCTATACTAACCATCTTTCGTTGCTAAAGAATAAATTTAAGAAAAACGTATATCTATCTGTAAAACATAGTTATTTCGGCAATGATCAGCAGCGTATATTTGAACTCTCCCAGCTTGCCAAAGGCCTCTTTATACCGCTTGTCGCGGTCAATGATGTGCATGCTCACGCAGCGGAACGCCGGGTGCTGCAGGACGTCCTGACCTGCATTCGTGAGCACACGACAATCCACGGCGCCGGCTTTCTGTTGCACCACAATGCAGAGCGTCATTTAAAGTCGCCGGAAGAAATGGCGCGGCTGTTTGCTGGCTTTCCTGAAGCAATTGCCAACACCCAAAAGATTGCCAAGAAGTGCCAGTTCAATCTCGACGAGCTGCGCTACGAATATCCGATTGACCCGACGCGCCAGGGTCGCAGCCCCCAAGAGGAACTCGATTATCAAACCCGGCTCGGCATGAAAGAGCGCTATCCCGATGGCGTGCCGCTCAAAGTGCGCGAACAGATCGAGCATGAGTTAGCGCTCATTGATGAGCTTGGCTATGCGCCCTACTTCCTGACCGTTCATGACATTGTCCGCTTTGCCCGCTCCCGGGATATTCTCTGCCAGGGCC
>CAJWOI010000434.1 GCA_913044255.1 uncultured Alphaproteobacteria bacterium | reverse complement strand
TAATCCCCCCAACTTTTAAAGCCCCGGGCACGAAACGCCAGTAGCCCAGTGTCGCCCAGACGAAAATAGTAACGTGCGTCGGCGTCGACACTACGTTGAGATAAGGTGTTACCAAGTTTTGGCGACTCTGTAAAAGAAATCCGTACAGTATTGCCTGCCAGTGGTCCGAATTCGCGGAATACGGTTGTCTCCTGGACGTAGGTAGCCGTAATCGGCGCGAATAGACCATCTCGAAAAAGTTCCACGCCAAATTCATTGCTAAGAAAAGCCTCGTTAGCAGTCTGCACTGATGGATCCTCGAAGTTTTCCAAGGAATGGTAAAACCCAGCTGAGAGCTCCAGCCGGCGGAAGCGGCTAAAGGGATAAATCCCAAACACGGTTGCGCCTCGCATGGTCTGCGTTGCAATTGCTTGGTCACGTGTCAAGAAATCGAACGTCGAGTACTGAGAGTAGCCTGGCGTGAAAAAGAATTGCGTTTGTGTAAAGGCTTGTGCGCCCCATTGCAATCGTTTCGAGAGATTGGCATATGAAAATGATGCAGTCCGGTACTGGGCGATTGAAACGGCAAACATGTTGAACTGCTGCTCACCTAGTAAGTCTGTAAAACTTAGCTGGGAGCCCCCCAATATATCGCCGCTGCTACTAACACCGAAGTTAATGGGTGGCCGACCATCCATAAATAATTTTTCAAAGGCGCCCTTCCGCCGTGCATTGTCAACGATTAATGTGTGGGTCAGTGGTGCTTGGAAATCAAAGATAGGACCTGGGGCGCCGAAATCTGAGGAAGCGACTTCAGTGATCGACGTCTCCAAATTCATCGTATGTACGCTGTAATTGCCTTTAAAATACGCAACAAATCCGACCTTTGAGTCAGAGTCCGCGGCACTGATGGGCACCGTGGATACGTTTCCCGTCACGGTATCCGTGTGTTGCTTGAGTAATCCTGTCGATAACGAGAGCGTCCAAATGTTATAAATATTACCGTTGCGAGCGATGTCTGGGTCGATTGGCTGTGTAGGGTCGGTTGCGGTAGACGAAAATACTAGAGTGTCCGCATTCAAGAAGCGTGCTGCTGTTTCGTCGTGTGCTCCAAAAGTGAGCTGTGTTTTTTCTCCGGTGCTTAAATCTAAATGAAACAACTTGTTGTTGCCGCTCACGCGAGCGAGATAAACAAGCGAAGAGCCGTCAGGAGAAAACGTGGGAGCGTAAGCGGCGAAATTATCATTTGTTAAATTTGTAACATTACCGCTGTTCAAGTCCAGAAGATAGATGTCGCCGATGGCGTTTTCCAACGCTGAAAAAGCTATCTGTTGCGAGGTTGGACTGAAAGCAGGAGACTCAGGCTCGTCGACCATTTCCATATCGAAACGTCGCTCGATCCGACTAGTCAATACATTACGTACAATTAAAGTCTTGTGCTTACCTTTTCTAACAAAGTACGCCAAATTATCACCGTTAGGTGACCAGGACATCCACGGCACCGTAGTCCAGCGGGCTCCAGGGATTGAGATGTATTCGTAACCGTGATCCTGTGAAAAACCTGGGGTCAGATTACGAATAACCTCTCCGTCTTGAATGGAGATCAAGATAATATCCAACTCTTGATCCTTGCGGTTTGTTGCGATGGCTGCTAGTAAGTCGCCTGATGGTGATGGTTCAATACTGTAAGCCGCCACATAAGAAGATTCACGGGGGTCTGGAGCAAGGTTAGGACCGTAAACCTCAGGACGTTCTTTGTCTCGAAATGCAAGAAATCGGTCTCTGATGTATTGTGAAAATTCACGATCCCAGTCTTCAGCGGTCAAGTCGGTTGCTTCCATGTAGGCATCACTACCGCCGCCAACGATGTTGGAACGCAGTGCGAACAAGAATTCTCGGATTCCTTGTTTTCCCCATCGTGATTCCATGAACTCAAAGGCCGCATGACCGAGATTGTACGGAAGTCGAGGACTGGTAAAACCAAAGAATTCGTCAGGCACTGTCATTCTTGGGATGATGTCGGCAACAGCTGCATCTCGGACCATCATTAAATCAAGGGGATTCCAAACACCTGGGATGTAGTCCGCAAGACCTTCGGCCACCCAAAGCGGCATACTTTGTCCGAGGATCGATTGAGGGATGATGTCGAACTCAAATATATGAGTGAGTTCGTGCACTATTAGTCTGTACAGTTCGTCCGGTGGTTCATCAATTGGCAATACCATTCGGTTACGGAGCGGTTCCGCGAATGCCGCGATGCCTTCAGGGATATCGGCTGGTAAGACGTTTTGCTGCTGGAATTCGCTATGTGTTTTGAAAAGTACAAGCGGAATCTGGAAGGCTAAATCGTGCCTTAGGTCCGAACTTACTAATTGGTAGGCGCTTTCGGCATAGCCAGCAACGCGCTCAAGATGTTGCTCTAGTTCGGGGTAATAAAAAATTTCGAAGTGGTCGGTCGCATAGATGTGCCATTTGAAATTGTCGTATTTGACACGGTTTTTTCCATAGTAAGGAACGTACTGCGATTGTGCATTAACAGCGGTGATTTGGCCGAATCCCGTAAAGTACACAAGGATAAGGATGCCCAAGAATGCGAGCAGGTGATTACCCTTGCGGTTCTGCATCAGATTTTCCTCAGTTATGG
>CAJWOI010000433.1 GCA_913044255.1 uncultured Alphaproteobacteria bacterium | reverse complement strand
GTCTGATGGGTCCCGTGGAACTACTGATCATGATGAACCACTGGAAGAGATTGTGAAAAACGGAGAGATCTTTCTTACTAGTTATCAGGATTTAAGATATGGTCGCCGTTACCGGAAATTGGTAGAGCGAGTGGCGAGCGCCGAAGCATCCCTTGGAGCCTCGAGAGATATTCTTGCCCGTACAGTAGCGCGCTCTTATTGGAAACTCTTAGCGTATAAGGATGAATATGAGGTTGCTCGCTTATTCGTGTCCAATGACTTCCAAAAAAACCTTGCCAAGTCATTTGAGCCCGGTTACCAACTTCGGTTTCATTTAGCGCCTCCCATTTTTTCAAAGATCGATCCGGTGACGCAGAGGCCTCTTAAGCGGGAATTTGGGCCGTGGATGATGTACGCTTTTCGATTTCTTGCAGCGTGTCGGCGATTTCGGGGCACGCGGTTTGATCCGTTTGGTCGAAGTGCCGATAGGCAGCTTGAGCGTAGGCTAATCCAAGAATATGAATCGACAATCGAAGTTGTTCTAGGCGGTCTTTGTCTTGATAATTTGGAAACTGCAATTGAGATTGCGGCGTTGCCTTTGGACATACGAGGATATGGCCCGGTCAAGGCCGCTGCGGCGAAGGTAGCGGAAGGGAAAGAGGAGACCCTCTTGAAAAATTTCAACACTTACGAGGGGCCGCAACGATTGGCAGCCGGTTAGGATCTGTCGACAGTGCAGCTCTATTTACGTGGACTTTTTCTTCGAGAAAAAATTCTTGAATATGCGGGTGGCTATTTGGATATCCGCTTCATTGGTATCAAGATGTGTCACTAAACGCAGCGGATAGTCGTCCATACTGATCAGGACGCCCTCTTTGCGTAGGTTGGGCTCGAGAGTCGCAAGGGACCATTGGGGCACCTCGACCCAGACCATGTTGGTCCTTTCTGGAAAGTCATCCACCGATAGTTCCTCGATTTCTGCCAATGACTCGGCCAGGAGGGTTGCGTGATGATGGTCTATAGCAAGTCGCTCGATATGATGCTCGAGGGCGAAAAGACCAGCAGCAGCCAACACACCGGCTTGTCGCCAACCGCCACCTAGAACCTTCCGCCAGCGGCGCGCATTGTCGATAAAATTCCGGGACCCGCATAGCACCGAGCCCACAGGAGCACCAAGTCCCTTTGAGAGGCAGGCAGATACGGAGTCAAACCGGCTGGTAATGCGGGAGACGCTAACGTCTTGACGTACCGCGGCATTGAATACCCGAGCGCCATCCAGGTGCAAGGCCAGTTTGTGTTCCCGGGACAGGGCGCAGGCGTCGTCCAGATAATTGAGAGGCAGCGGCCTGCCGTGCCAAGTATTTTCCAAACAAAGCAACCGCGTTCTCGCGTAATGGAAATCATCGGGTTTTATTAGATCTTTAACATGATCAAGGGACAGAGTTCCATCGAGCTCGTTCGCCACCGGCTGGGGTTGGATGCTAGCCAGTATCGCCCCGCCGCCCCCTTCCTCAAGGTAATTGTGCGCTGTTTGGCCTGCAATATATTCGTCGCCACGCTGACAATGACTGAATAAGGCAAGCAGATTTCCCTGGGTACCACTGGCAACGAACAATCCAGACTCCATGTTGAACATCTCAGCTGCTGTTTCCTCGAGGCGCGCAATTGTTGGATCTTCCCCAAGCACATCGTCACCGACTACAGCCTCGCTCATGGCTTTACGCATGGCGGTTCCCGGTCGGGTGACTGTGTCGCTTCGTAGGTCGACAAACTTGGTCATGTTGGTTATTTAATCAAAAGCTGAAAAGTTTTCAGATGGATATTTGATCACAATATCAAACTAAAAACCGCATCTATCGTTTGCCTATTTATTGCCGACACTAGTATTCGATATAGTGGTTTGTCTACGGACCTCAGGAGAGATAACATACCCGCTATTGCACCAGAAGGGGAGGTAGCCATGATTCAGGTAGGAGATCGTGTGCCGGACGTTGAGTTATATGTGATGGGCCCATCAGGGCCGGAAACAATCAAATCGGAAGGTTGGTTCCAGGGGAAACGAGTCGTTTTGTTTGCACTTCCCGGGGCATTTACTCCTACTTGCTCGGGTCGCCATTTACCGGGATATCTGGAGAAAGCAGACGAAATCCGTTCAAAAGGGGTCGATTCGATTGCCTGCCTGTCGGTGAACGATGCGTATGTTATGGATGCGTGGCGGAAAGATCAGGGCATTGAAGACGAGATCGAGATGCTGGCAGATGGAGCAGGACTATTTACTAGTGCAATCGGGCTCGAACTTGATCTTTCGAAGCGGGGCTACGGGACAAGATCTACTCGGTACGCAATGATTGTGAAAGACGCCGCAGTAACGCATCTCAATGTAGAGGCATCGGGGAAATTTGAAGTAAGTGATGCGACGACTATTTTGGAGCTACTTTAATTGAAGGTAATATGGCGTTGACTGAGATGTCCAACATAAAAAGCGGAGGCGGGTGTCGATGAAGCTTGTTACCGCTATTATTAAACCGTTCAAGTTAGATGATGTTCGTGACGCACTTGGTGAGGTAGGTGTAAAGGGGATGACGGTTACGGAAGTTAAGGGATTCGGGCGTCAGAAAGGCCACACTGAACTCTACCGTGGCGCAGAATACGTTGTCGATTTTATCCCCAAAGTT
>CAJWOI010000432.1 GCA_913044255.1 uncultured Alphaproteobacteria bacterium | reverse complement strand
CCAGAAGGAATAGCCCCTTTGGTTCAAAAACAACGATCTTCAGATGTGAATGACGTCTCCGCCGCGCTCGAAGGAGAAAATGAGTACACCCCGGCTTTGACACGGATGGAGGGTACGGAAGATGAGGCCAACCAGGCAACTGAAAGCGGCGCTACAGCCGTCACTCGTTCAGAACTGGATATGTGGGAAGCAGCCCGAGCATCAGATTCCACGACGAGCATTACCAACGCTCTCCAGCAGGAAATACAAGAATCAGAACTGACAGAGGACACCGTCCGGATGTACCTCAGAGAAATCGGACGCGTCGCACTCTTGACTGCAGCCGATGAAGTGGTTCTTGCACGTGCGGTTGAACTTGCCCAACGCCTTGAATCAATTGAAAAAGAAATCCAAGGTGATATAGAGGTTGGAGAGCCCGACCCCTTTACACTTATAACCGATATTCTTCTGAAACTTGCCCCAACATCTGATACGGCTTCCGCTATAGCTAATTACCTTGGACTTGAGACACCGGTCACCCTTGGAGCGGCTCTTGCCAACCCTGATTTACGAGCACTTCTTGACGGCAAGCGCGAAGACGAGGTAACCAACTACCTTTCCGATGCATTGGGTGTAGACCCTGATGAAGCGCACAAACTAGTCGTCGAATTGTCAGTTCTATCGCGATTATTGGCTTCTGATATGGTCGACATACTAGGTATCGATCCTAAATTAGAAAAACTTCCAGACGAAATAGGCAAGTCTAAATTCCTAGCAGCCCTCCAACCGTTAACACCTGTACTAAACGCCCATCTAATGCGTGTGCGAGAGGAAGGCGAAAAGGCCCGACGGCATCTGGGCGAGGCAAATTTGCGACTGGTAGTGAGTGTTGCGAAAAAACACCTGAACCGTGGACTCTCGATGCTAGACCTCATACAAGAGGGAAATATAGGGCTGATGCGTGCAATTGAAAAGTTCGATTTCCGCAAAAGCTTTAAATTCAGCACTTATGCCACATGGTGGATCCGGCAAGGAATCACCCGTGCGATTGCGGACCAAGCACGAACAATTCGTATCCCTGTTCATGTCGTAGAAACGTTAAACAAGATCATGAGAGCTCGTCGAGAACTCGGGCAACAGTTGAATCGTGAACCCACTGTTGAAGAGTTAGCAGAGCGCGTCGAACTTTCACTAGACCGAGTATCCGAAATTCTTCAGATGTCTCAGGAACCAGTTTCTTTAGAAACACCAATCGGTGAAGACGCCGAAAACGAACTTGGTGATCTGATTCAGGACAGCAATGCCCCTGCGCCTGCTGATGTCGCAGCCCAATCATCGATGCGCGAGCAAGTTGACCGAGTTTTAGGGCATCTCCAGGATCGTGAACGCCGCGTCTTGGAACTACGATTTGGCCTTTTCGATGGCCGACCTCGAACCTTAGAAGAAATAGGCGGGGAGTTAAACCTCACCCGTGAACGCATACGCCAGATAGAACGAAAGGCCCTCGGACGGCTTCGTGGCGATGCAAACGTTGCAGAACTACGAGAATTGCTGGCGTAATTCCTAACGCAACTACAAAAAAAGCCCCCGATTCCACACTAGGATCTGGGGCTTTTTTTTCAACACAATCTTTGCCAGACGGTCACAGTAATCTAAAGCCTCGAGCACCATTTAAAATAAACCGCCTCAGTAAGTAACCTTCACCAGCACATTTTCATAAATTATCCAAATAAATGCCTGAATCAAATAATTTTGCCACCAAAACTCTTCGTGGATCTGGTCTCCGAGCAACGCCTACACGCAGAGCGATCATAGACGTCCTTAGAACAACCAATAGCCACATGACAGCTTCGGAAATCATCCGGAGCCTAAATGCAAAAGCTAAAACATATGATCAGTCAACCGTCTATCGCGGGTTAAGTGATCTCGGTCGTGTGGGTCTCATTGCGGAATCACGAATGAGCCCGGGCGATACTGTCTACGAATGGATAAGCCAGTCAAATCATCATCATCTACAATGCACGAATTGCGGTCGAACTATGCTACTTGACACTCAATTAGTTCAAGAATTCATCTCCAAAGTCCACAGCCGTCATGGTTTTCACGTCAATGCTACCCATCTAATAGTTTCGGGTACCGAACACGCATGCCCTGCTGACAAAAAATAGTTTTTAAACCAAACTAAATTTCGTCACTCGCTGACCCTGACCTGGCTCGCCAATTTCGGCTACATAAATATTGCCCTCAGAGTCGTAACTTCCTCCATGTGCTGCCTGACATGCATCTGAGTTACCACGCCATCTAGTAATTAATTCTCCATCCAAATTCCATATGGAAATCCCGTTACCTCCGCCCTGCTCGACCACATAGGCAATTTCATCATCAAAGAAAATATCGCCTGGGCCCACCACATCATTCCACTCAGAAAGATAATTACCATCAACGTCAAATATCTGAATGCGATTATTCTCACGATCACAAATGTAAACCTTATTGTTTTTGTCTACACCGACTTTATGCAAAATCGAAAATTGTCCCGGACCAGTACCGGCCTCTCCCCAGGAATGCTCAAGTTCACCGCTTGAGCTGAAACGATGAACCCGTCGGTTCCCGTAACCATCAGATACAAATAATCGTCCATCGTTCGCAATCGCAAGGCCCGTGGGATTATTAAATGGCA
>CAJWOI010000431.1 GCA_913044255.1 uncultured Alphaproteobacteria bacterium | reverse complement strand
AATCCGCATGGAATATACATAGCGCCAAACGACAACGTTTGGCTTGTCGACAGGGATTTCCATATCGCTACAGAGTTCACTGCAGACGGAGATACTCTTAGAACACTTGGCGAAAAAAACGTTCCCTCCCCTACCTACTACGGGCGTCCGTTCAATCTGCCATCAGGAATTGCAATAGCCCCCAACGGGGACATCTTCGTCTCGGATGGTTATGGCGGGAATCGGGTGCACAAATTCGATGCTGATGGACAACTACTTCTTTCCTGGGGTAGCCGTGGCAACGGCCCAGGTGAGTTCGCGCTATTACACAACATCTGGGTGGATAGCAGCAGTCGGGTATTCATATGCGACCGGGAAAATAATAGAATTCAAATTTTTAGTGATCAGGGAGAATTCATAGAAGAATGGGTCGGTATGAGGATGCCGGGCGATATATGGATAACTAACGACACGGTTTACGTGGTTGAGCAAGGACCAGGTTCAGGTGTAAGCATATGGAACATCGACGGTACGCTTATTACCCGCTGGTATGGGGATGAAGGGGTGGGCCAAGACACCGTTTTAGATGGCCATGGCATATGTGTGGATTCAGAAGGCAGCATTTACGTCACCGAAATTGGGTCAGGGGAACGCGTCTCAAAGTTTCAACGAGTCTGATCGGTTTCGTTTGCTGTATACATGGCAACTCACATTTGTGTGCCTCAATGTTGTAATATTTGCTTCATTATTTAGTTGAGGAATCTCACTTTGACTCTGCCGATGCCAACATCATCTATCGCTCTCAAAGAGTGGGCAGTTGCTGTGGACACCCTTGGTTCAGGGCGACAGATAATCATTTTGCGTAAAGGAGGAATTCACCGGGAAGATAAGGATTTCAAGATGATGCATCCTAATTTTTTGCTTTTCCCTACCTACGAACACCAGAAAACCGATCTCATTAAGCCTAAATTCCATCTGGAATCGGAAAAAGCCTTTAATCAAAACGTTGATTCTAACGTAGTTACAATGTCGAAATGGTGTAAGGTGACTGATGTATTTGAGTTAAGAGACAGCGAGGCTCTTCAAAACTTATCGGGATTTCATTTATGGACAGATGATTATGCCCAAAAGAGACTTCACTGGCGTCCGAAAAACCCTCTAACGGTAGCGTTTCTTCGTGTTTATCAATTACTGCAACCGCTCGTTGTGCCCGTACTGGATCGATACAGCGGTTGTAAATCATGGGTGGACCTGGGAGAAGGTCTTCCACTGGGCGATATGAAGCCGGTGTTAACTGGTAATGAGTATGAACAAAAGGCTTTAGTTATAAAAAAAAGTCTCACCGAAGGCGGATTAACACAAATGTCCGATAACACTCGATAATGCGCTGTCAATCCTCTGCGCAGACTAGTGAACGTAAGTGGGCTTATCTAAGGGTTTTTGCCGCCGATTCATCGTGCTGATATTCCATCCCAAGCGAAGGCTAAACCCAAGTTGAATGGAATATTCAACATTTCCCCACGGTTTTGATTTGGGTTGTATTTTCTGAAGGGAAACTTGTTAATGGTAACTAGTTCAAAGAATCATATGACGGCGGATGCAGTTGTTATAGGCGGTGGATTGATGGGGACTAGCATACTGTACAACCTCGTAGAGCGCGGGATGAAGAACTCAGTGTTATTTGAACGTTGGACGCTTGGTTCGGGTTCGACTGGGCGATCATCCGGAATCATTCACCTATTTACCGATCCAGAGGAACCACGAGCAAGACTCACTTTGGAGAGCCTCCGGATATACCGCAATTTTGCTGAAATTGTGGGCGGTAGTGATGCTGGTTTTGTCAATACTGGATTTTTGATCACTGTCTCGAAAAACGAGTCGAAGGCGGCCAAAAAACACGTTTTGAGACAACAAAACATGGGTGTGCCGATCAGACATGTATCTCTTGAGGAAGCTCAGGAATTGGCCCCATCTTTTTCATTTTTAGAAGACGAAGTATTTTTTTGGGAACCAAAAGCGGGGTATGGCGACCCGTATGAGGTGACATCGGCATACGCTACCCGAGCCAGAGAGAAGGGGGCACGGGTGGTGTTAGACGATCCTGTCCTGGAAATCGATTTGGAGGGGGGGCGCGTAGTCGCTGTAAAAACTGCCCATGGCAGGTTGGAAACGCCCAACGTGATTGTAGCCACCGGCCCGTGGTCAAGAACGTTCCTTTCTAAGATTGGTATCGATCTACCGCTTCAGCCCACACTTGCCGAGGTTTTTGTTTTACGTCGGCCTACGGACCAGATACCAAATCATACTGGAGGCAGTGACCCTGCCAACGGGATCTATTTTCGACCTGAAGGAAAAGATTTCACTCTGGTAGGTGGCAGCGCAACTCCTGGGAAAATTGATCCTGATTCATATACTCAGCATCCCACAGAAGAAACCGTTGGACGTCATTGGTCGGCTTTGAATAGACGAGTTCCGCTCATGAGCCATGCAGAGTTTTTTCGTGGCTATACTGGGATGTATACAGTCACGCCAGACCAGATGCCGGTGATAGACCTCTTGGATGGAATTGATGGTTTATTCGTGTGCACCGGTTTTAGCGGACGCGGTTTCAAATTGGCCCCCGCTGTTGGAGCAGTGGTCGCCGATCTAGTTTTCGATGGAGGGACTCGATTGACGGATATATCTTCCATGAGAATAGATCGTTTTTAACA
>CAJWOI010000430.1 GCA_913044255.1 uncultured Alphaproteobacteria bacterium | reverse complement strand
TCTTGGGGGGGGGGGTTAAGCCGGTTTAACATTTTCGTGGCACCCCTTGAAATCAGCAAATCGGTACCGTGTTAAGGCACAAATCCCGGGAAATAACGGCAAACCTCTGCCGTGACCGCCCTTGACCGTTTTAGTTTCCTTGTCTTTTCACGAGACACAAAACCGCAGCATGACCTGGATTACTCTCCATGCGCGAAACTCCGCATCTGTCTAGTGAGCCAACGATTGTGGTACAGTTCTCAGAACCGCACAGGTATGGGAGGCGACGGAACACCGTCGACCACGATTAACATGACTACCGCTAATAAAAACGTATCCTCCAATCAGAGTTCGCACCAACAAAGTCAGAGTTCATTGTCCAAAAATACACAGCTTCCGACGGAGACGCTTGAAGAGCTTTACACTACCATGCGTCGTATCAGGGCATTTGAGCAACGCACCAGCGAACTATTTAACGATGGAGTGATTAAGGGAACAGCTCATAGCTACATGGGGGAAGAAGCTATTGCCTCCGCGGTTTGTGCCAATTTGCGCGACGAGGACTTCATTGCCAGTTACCATCGAGGGCATGGTCATTGCATCGCTAAGGGGGCCAAAGTTGATCGCATGATGGCCGAATTGATGGGCCGTGAAACAGGATATTGTCGCGGGCTTGGCGGATCCATGCATATCGCAGACATGGAACTTAACATACTAGGAGCGAACGGCATTGTCGGCGCCGGAATGCCGCTAGCAACTGGCGCCGCGCTGGCGAATAAATTGCGCGGAGAGAATCATGTTGCCGTAACCTTTTTTGGTGACGGCGCCAATAATCAGGGCGTATTTCACGAATCTATGAACTTGGCAGCAGTATGGAACCTACCTCTGATTTTTGTCTGCGAAAACAACCAATATGCACTTACCACATCCTACAAAGCTACGACAGCAGTCCCCCAAGTTGCGATGCGCGGTGATGCGTACGGAATCCCGAGCATCACTATTGATGGAAACGACGTTGCCGAGGTTTATTTGGTGGTTCGGGAGGCCGTTGAACGAGCGCGTGCCGGTGAAGGACCCACCCTAATTGAAGCTATGACATATCGCTGGGGCCAACACTCCATGCGCGCAAATTTACGTGATCCCCGGCCTAAAGAAGAATTCGACAAGTGGATGGAACGTGACCCTATAGCCCGCCTGGAAGAAATGCTTGTATCCGACAACGTAATCACGAAAAAACGGATCACGGAAATAGGAAATAATATAGACAACGAATTAGAAACCGCGGTGGAATTTGGGACCACTAGCCCCCAACCCACTGTCCAGATAATGGAAGGTGCGGTCTACGCTCCACACATCCAACACGAAGAACCAGGCACAAAAGGAGTGACGCGGGAACTGCACTATAACGAAGCACTAAATGAAGCTATGCACCAAGAAATGGAACGAGATGAGCGGGTCATCTTGATGGGTGAGGACGTCGCTGAAACTGGCGGTCTATTCCAGGTATCAAAAGGTTTATTTGAATCCTTCGGTGGTGGTCGAGTCCGTGACACACCAATTTCAGAGGCAACATTTGTCGGCTGCGGCGTTGGTGCTGCAGTAGCTGGCATGCGCCCGATAGTTGAAATCCAAATATTTGATTTCGTAGCATTGACCATGGATATGCTCGTTAATCAGGCTGCAAAATTTCGCTACATGCTAGGCGGCGGACCAAACGTTCCATTAGTGGTGCGTGGGCCACAGGGCGGTGGCATACGGCTTGCGGCACAGCACAGCCAAAGTCTGGAAGCGTGGTTCACCCACATACCCGGTTTGGTAGTTATAGCCCCGTCCACACCGTATGACGCAAAGGGTCTGCTCACTGCTGCAATTCGCGATGACAATCCGGTTATCTTTCTCGAACAAAAACTGCTGTACTTGGGACAACCTGCACCAGTCCCGGAATCGCCATACGCAATTCCAATTGGGAAGGCCGACATAAAATGTGAGGGAAGCGATGTTACGGTAGTGGCAACCTCGGCAATGGTGCCACGAGCAATCGGAGCGGCACAACAATTAGAGCATGAAGGAATTAGTGTGGAAGTGGTCGACCCTCGCACGCTGAAACCTTTAGATGAAGACGTCATTCTTAATTCGGTACGGAAGACAAACCGTCTTTTAATAGTACATGAAGCGTGTCGAAAGGGCGGTTTTGGAGCCGAGGTTGCAGCGATTGTAGTTGAAAAAGCTTTCGATTATCTCGATGCACCCATAGCCCGGCTAGGCGCACCCGACGTGCCAATCCCGTACAACGATGAGCTAGAACGCTATGTAATTCCGTCACAAGATCGGATAGTAGAAGAGCTTAGAGAACTCTTAAAGTAAGCCATTGAAGTGAGCTTTAAGGCAATACGCCCGGCAACGTGAATGAACTCGTGAAACCCATGAAACACGGAAAAATCTCACTAACACCCTTAACCCTGCGGTTATGGAAGTGCTTTATGAACTCTCTAAAGGGAGACGATAGAGCGCGTCGCAGTAAACAATGGTGCCATCACGGATGACCGAAACCTGGAGGGCGCATCATGTCCCGTCACCTTGCTTGCCTAAGTTTCGACTTTGATGCCATGTCAGGTTGGATTGCGCGTGGCCTTACCACGCCAACACCTATATCAAGAGGTGAATTTGGGGTCATTGGAGCAAAAAGAATTCTGACGTTGTTAGCAAAGTACAATATTCGCTCTACCTGGTT
>CAJWOI010000429.1 GCA_913044255.1 uncultured Alphaproteobacteria bacterium | reverse complement strand
GTTTTTCTGAATTTTCAGTTCATTAACTTTCGTTGATACTTATTTTTTCTATTACGTCTCCTGGAGTCTGAGCTGTTCCAGGGTCTCGGGTTGTGATGTTGAGTGCATCATCCAATCCTTCCACTACCTCACCAAATACGCTGTGCATCCCGTCTAAATGAGGTGTCGGAGCAAACGTGATGAAGAACTGACTACCGTTTGTTCCGGGTCCAGAATTGGCCATTGAGAGCACCCCAGGCTTGTCATGCTGTCTTGAGCCATGAAATTCGTCCTGGAATTGGTAGCCGGGCCCGCCTGTGCCAGTACCAAGTGGATCTCCCCCCTGCGCCATAAAATCAGGAATTACCCGATGGAACATTGTGCCTTCATAAAAACCGATAGTTGCAAGATTTACAAAATTCTCGACAGTAAGGGGCGCTTCATCATCAAAAAGTAATACTTTGAATTCCCCTTTGTCAGTTTCGAAAGTAGCTGTGTACGTTTTTGATGTATCCAGTGCACCCACAGGTGGGCGTGGGTTATCTCCAGGAGAAAGCATTTTCACTTCTACTTGCGTCACTTCAGCCATCGTGGAAGAGGGTGTCGATGTTGGAGCCACTGTAGGTTCAGGAGTGCTTTCACCACAAGCCGCTAAAGCGAATAGCGAAATAGTAAGCAGGGCAACCAACGTTTGGATCGGTCTCATTCTGTTCTCCGTGGATATTGAATGTTGTATTTGTCGTACGCCATATAATTTTTTAGAAGGGAAAGTATATCCAACAACCTGGCACAACAGCCCTTCTATGTGTTTATTTGCACTCTTATAATGACCGTTCATGAAAGCAACTACAGACGAACCTGAGCAAACCATCGAACAACCATCTGGTGAACGCATGGTCGAGTTGTATCGAATCATGGTGTTGAGCCGATATTTGGACGAAAGAGTTTGGCTGTTAAATCGCCAGGGTAAAGCTGCGATCGCAGCTTCCGCTCAGGGTCACGAAGCTGCGCAAGTCGCATGTGTAGAAGCCACTGATCCATCGAAGGATCATTATCTGACCTATTATCGTCAATTTACAGCCATGATTGCCTTGAATACCGAACCTGAAGAGATGTTGCGAGGATTTTTGGCGAAAGCGGACGATCCCATGAGCGCTGCTCGGCAATTCCCACTTCATGGTGCTCATCCTCGAGTCGATTTGTTTAATTTTTCAAATGTGATTGCCACACAATTACCGCAGGCAGCCGGGGTAGCTTTGGCTGATAAATTGCGCGGGTTTGATGCTGTGACCGTCGTTTTCTTTGGAGATGGTGCATCATCACAGGGTGATACACACGAAGCAATGAACTTTGCCGGCATACATAAACTTCCTGTGGTTTTCTTTTGCGAAAATAATCGTTACGCCATTTCAGTTCCACTAGACAAACAGATGGGAATTGAGAGTATCGCGACTCGCGCTGCCAGTTACGGATTCCCCGGCGTTCAGGTCGATGGTACGGATATTGTTGCAGTTTATGAGGCAACTTATGCAGCCGTAAAAAGGGCGAGGGCAGGGCAGGGTCCCACTTTGATTGAAGCCTCGGTGGAAAGACTTTTGCCCCACACAACGGATGACGACCATACTCGTTATCGATCGGCAGAAGATATAGCTCAGATACCTGAACGAGATCCCATACGTATTGTGTCCGCTATGCTGCGTAGAAGAAATTTGTTGACTAAATCTCAAGACGAAGCTATTCATATTTCTGCAAAAGAACGAGTAAACGTCGCAACTGAAATAGTGGATGCAGAACCATATCCAGGTGTGGAAACGATGTTTGATCATACCGACGTTGATCCGAGAGGTCGCAATTAATGGCTGAGCAAACGGTTATCGAGTCAGTTAGAAACACTATGCAGGCTGAGATGCGCCGTGATGATTCCGTAATTTTTTTGGGTGAAGATATCGGAGCTCGTGGTGGCGTATTTCTTGCATCAGATGGTTTTGTAGAGGAATTCGGTGCAAGCCGTGTGATTGATACTCCGTTGGCTGAGTCATCGATATGTGGCGTGGCGTTAGGGGCCGCTGTTAATGGCATGCGTCCAATTGCCGAGATCCAGTTCGCGGATTTTGTGTGGCCTGCTATAAACCAAATTATCGGAGAGGCGTCAAAAGTGCGGTACGGCACATATGGCGTAAAGAACGCGCCTATGACCATTCGAGTCCCTTACGGCGGTGGCGTGAGGGGTGGTCTATATCATTCTCAAAGTGTTGAAGTTCTATTTGCACATACGCCTGGCCTGTCAGTTGTTGCTCCAGCAACGCCGTACGATATGAAAGGGCTGCTCGCTTCAGCAATTCGCTCAGATGATCCCGTGATTGTTTTAGAGCACAAACGGACTTACCGGCTTGTCAAAGGTGAAGTGCCAAGCGAGGAATTCACCATACCGATTGGTAAGGCTGAGATTAAACGGCCAGGCACGGACATGACTGTGGTCACTTATGGATTAATGCTTCACTATGCCTTTCAGGCCGCGGAGTTGGCGGCGGATAGTGGTATTGATGTTGAAGTGCTCGATTTAAGGACACTGCGACCTATTGACGCTGATTCCATAACAGAATCGGTTTCTCGTACCGGAAAGGTATTGATTGTTCAGGAAGATACGCCAGCGGTGAGTATTTCTTCAGAAGTATCAGCCATTATTGGGGAACGATGTTTCTTCGATCTTGATGGTCCGATCACTCGATTGGCTCC
>CAJWOI010000428.1 GCA_913044255.1 uncultured Alphaproteobacteria bacterium | reverse complement strand
TAGGGGTTCGGCGATTGACGTTCTTGCCCTGCGCCTGTGATATACACGATTATCGTCAAATGAATCTTTCAGGTGCCGACCGTAGAAGATACTCTTGCGAGGTCGCGTTCGTTGGATGGTTCTACTCGCAGCGCGGCCAATTAGTCACTTCCATGGCGGGCTTGGACGTTGCTGTATGGGGGCCAGGCTGGCAACTACCGGAGGCTAAGCCTGCGTTGCAGGCCGTAGGCGCAAATTCTCATCGAGGTCATAAAATGAATTCCAGAGACGCTGCCAGACTATACAATGTTGCTAAGATTTGCGTCAACAATCACCATGAGCAGAGTGTCTACAATGGTTTAAACATGCGGTCATTTGAAGTGCCGGCATGCGGTGGTTTCCAGTTGGTTGACAACCTCAGGGGTATACATGAGTTGTTCACGCCTGGAGAAGAATTGGTTTGCTATGAATCGTATGATCAAGCGCGCGAGTTAGCGGATTACTACCTCGAACGCCCAGAAGAGCGGGCGGAGATCGGCCGCCGGGGGCGGGAAAGGGTGCTCAGAGAGCACACGTACAGGCATAGGATGGAGACTCTACTCAAATCTGTAAAAGACCTCCTGTAGTATGAGCAAAAAAAACTGTGTTAGGCGATGCAAATTCAAATAGCGATTTGTCCGCGGAAACTCTGGATGGATTGCCAGTGGGAGTAACTAACGAGCCTTCCGACAACTGGGGTAGCAACAAGTACGATGCCCTCCGTGGGCCTCACTTTTCCCGGCAGCGGAATAGCATCTCGTCCTGCATGCGATGCACCCTCGTGTGAAGATTGTTATGGCTTCCTGGTTGAGAATGTTGTGGCTACTGAAAAACGTGTGACAAAAACGCGGCCGGAATTAGTCGGATTGTGTCGGTATCCAATTCCGCAGACGGGAAGGTATGAGCGTTTGCGGCTGGACAAGAATGAAAATGTTTCCGGTGTTCCTCCGGGAGCAATCAGCGAAATGCTTGCAGGGATATCACCCCATTTTCTTTCGGCGTATCCCGAGCCCGGTCCGCTGTATGAGAAAATCGCTGGCTGGCATGGCCTGAAGGTGGAAAATGTGTTGATCACATCGGGTTCTGAGATGGCCATCCGCTATCTCTTTGAAGCATATCTTGACCGGGGTGACGAGATTCTGTTCCTAAATCCGTCCTTTGCAATGTTCGAGGTCTATGCCGCGCTATGTGGCGCCCGAATTGTGACAGTGGACTTTAAGCAGGATATGACAGTTGACCCAGCGGAGATCCTCGACGGGTTATCATCGCGGACAAAAATCGTTGCAATAGCCAATCCTAACAATCCTACCGGAACTGTCATCCTGGAAGCTGACTTGTGCCGCGTAGTTGAGCGTGCTTCTAGGTTTGACGCTCTCGTGTTGGTAGATGAGGCATACTATCACTTCTACGGAAGCACCATGCTTACTAAGCTTAGCAGTTATGAAAATCTGGTGATTACGCGCTCGTTCTCAAAAGCATGTGGCCTGGCGTCTGTTCGACTAGGCTATGCTCTATCTAATCCATACGTAATAAGCGAGGTCAAGAAGCTTCAGCCTATTGACCACGCTAACGCTTTTGCGCTTAAGTTGGGCGAGTATATCGTAGACCACGAGGAACTGATATGGGACTACGTTGCTCAGGTTGAGGATGGAAGATCCTACTTGACCACCGAAATAGAAAGAATGGGATTTGTATATTCACATAGTTACGGTAACTTTCTATTGATGGATATGAAAGATAAACGAGAAGGATTTATCGCGGAAGCCAAGCGGCGCGGCATTTTGATTGGGACGCAAGTCCGGCTACCTTTTCCCAACAATTACGTGCGTGCGACTGTTGGGCCGTTAGAGGAAATGCGCCAACTGGTTGCTGCTCTGCAGGCCGTGGTTTGAATTTGCAATTGGTTTTTTCCTACGCTGTCATTGGGGTTTCGCAAAGAGACTGTGATTAGTCGTATCAATCGTGCCGTCAGCCGTCGGGTTAGGAGGGTGGCGCATTATGTTTCCGACAAAGGCAGAGTACGTGCATGCGACGTCAGGGGCCACGTGATTCTTCTGGACGTTGAGTCGGCAATCGAGGATTACCGAGCCAATACCTATGAAATAAAAGAGCCTGAGACACTCGAGTGGATTGAGCGTTTTTTTCAGCCAAGTGATGTGATGTATGACGTGGGAGCAAATGTGGGGTTATACTCGCTCTTTGCTGCCAAGCATTTGGGAGACGGTAAAGTGTTTGCCTTCGAACCAGAGGCGCTTAATTACGCCAAACTAAGTAAGAATATTTACTTGAATGGCCTCTCTGGAGTAGTATTGCCTTGCTGCTTCGCTATCACCGACAGATTGGGCTTTGACACCTTCAACCTTAATCCAGAAACCTTCGATACATTTGTAACGGGGAAGGAGTTGGTGGCTGGATCTGCTTTGCATAGTTTTGGTGATACGGAAGACTTCAGGGGCAAGGAGTTTCGACCACTCCATGTTCAAGGAATGTTGGGTGTGCCTATCGATGAACTCTGGCAAAGCTGGGGCATGGATTTCCCCAATCATCTGAAGGTAGATGTGGATGGTCTTGAAGATAAGATCATTACTGGAGCTGCGCAAACTTTGTACGATCAAAGGCTGAAGTCCATATTGATTGAAGTGTCGGGTGAATTAGGGGATGCGGATCCTGTTTTGCAGCGGATAATTCAAGCGGGGTTTACGC
>CAJWOI010000427.1 GCA_913044255.1 uncultured Alphaproteobacteria bacterium | reverse complement strand
GCGCACCACGGCCACACGTTCTTCCCAAGGTTTGGCGCTCCATGATTTTGCCGCCGCATTCGCAGCACGTACGGCGTCACGAACATGATCGGCAGTGCCAGTCTGAAAGCGTGCCAGTACTTGTCGGGTGTCTATCGGACTGACATCATCGAACTGTTCAGCTGATTCGATGGCTTGTCCATCAATGTACATGGGGTGTGTCTGGCCGAACTTCGGGGTGATTCGTTCGATGGCCTGGTCAATACCGTTATGCAGATCATTCATCTGGTCTGCGCTCATTGTCGCGTAGGTGATCTTCTGGTCTTGGGTCGGTTCTACCATTGCCACTACCTTTCCTCTCGATAAATGTTCTTCATTGTAGCCTTAGCCTCTTACGTAGCACCAGACTTTAGGATCTTTTTCGACGGTCTTTTAAGACTTCCCGACTTGCATTCATGCCGCAGGCTCCCGTCACACCTCCACCAGGATGTGTACCTGCTCCACAGAGGTATAGTTGGCGCATGGGTGTGCGGTACTGTGACAAGCTGGGGAGTGGTCGCAGGTTGAACAACTGGTCGAGCGCATGTTCCCCATGAAAAATATGACCGCCAGTCATTCCATAAGTTGATTCAAAATCGAGTGGTGTCAAAACCTGCTGGCCGACGATGTGCTGGTCGAGTGTTGGTACGTAATGCCGAAGTTCAGCGAGCACAGCGTCTTTAAACGGGTCGCGTGATTGATCCCAATTACCCTCACGAAGCTGATACGGCGCAAATTGGGCGCAAATAGACAACACATGGTGTCCAGCTGGCGCAAGTGTGGGATCGGTGAGTGTCGGAATAGTAATGTCCATGTACGGACGATCTGAATAGCGACCGTACTTCGATGCATCAAACGCTCGCTCAAGATAATCCAGGTCTGGCCCAATGTGTATCCGGCCTGATAATGCTGAGGCGGCCTCGGTTTTCGTTGATGTGTTTAACGCCGTGAATACAGGCAGTGCATCTAACGCCAAATTGATTTTCGCCATGACGCCGTGAGTCCGAATATTCTGTAATTTAGTGACGAAGTTCGGATCAAGGTTGGCTGGATCGACAAGGTGCAGCAATGTGCGTTTTGGATCAACATTTGAAATTACAGTCGAGGCTGGAATTTCTTCTCCGTCATCAAGAACCACACCAACTGCTTGACCGGACTTGACCGTGATTCGTGTGACCTCAACGTTCTTACGAATTGTCGCACCGGCGGCCTCGGCTGCTGCTGCCATTCCTTGAGTGAGGGCTCCAAGACCACCTTGGAATCCATGGATTGACCCGACTGGATGATCGCTAAGTGCTGCTTGCAGTAGCAAGGCTGCACCAGATCCAACTGACCGGGGACCACGGAAATCGCCATAGATACCACGTGCTGCGAGGAGGGACTTTAGTATGTCCGTTTCAAACCATTCGGTGAGGAGGTCGGCGACAGACATAGGTAGCCAGCGCAGGAGACGGAATCCGTTAGTTCGACCGAGGGCGCGAAATTTACGGCTTGTTTTAATGAATTGCCAAGCGTCGGTTAACGTTGGCGTGTCGATTGACGGTGGTGTACGCCAAAGGATATCCCGGAGCAAGTCACCTATTTGGTGAATGCTTTGATTGAATTCTTGGTAACGTTCGCCATCTTTCTGGGATAATTTCGAAATTTCTTCCACCGTGCGGTTTGCGTCAACATATGCGACAAGTCGCTGCCCGTCCAAAAGGGGTGCGAAGGCGCAAGTTTCTGGATCCAATCGTTCCACACCAAATTGATGCAATTTCATATCGCGGATAATGTTTGGATGAACCGGTCCAGCGGAGTGTGCGAGTGTGGAGCAGCGGAAGCCAGGACACAACTCTGACGTAATTGCTGCGCCACCGACCATGCTTCGACGTTCTAACACCAACGGCTTCAATCCCGCTTTAGCAAGATAAAAAGCTGCGACCAGTCCGTTGTGTCCTCCACCTATGATAACGATGTCGACAGCGTGGTTACGTGTCACGTTCATATGGTTCCAATCGACTGAGGCACATCAGCAGGCTCCATCGACTCTTTAGTTACCCAATATGCGTTGAGCAGCGTTTCGTCCAGGAGCTCCCATAATGCCGCCTCCAGGATGAGCTCCAGACCCGCACATATAAAGGCTCTTGATAGGGGTTTGGTAGTTTGCCCAGCCTGGTGCTGGGCGTAGGAAGAACAACTGTTCAAGTGAAAGCTCACCTTGGAAAATATTCCCTTCGGTCAATCCAAACTCCCGCTCTAGATCGAGAGGTGTCAGCACTTGACGATGCAACACAATATTTTTCAGGTTTGGCGCATACTCTGCGAGTGTGTCAATAACACAGTCGCCAAAATGTTCACGCTCACTATCCCAATCTCCTTGCTTTAGGTGGTATGGCGCGTACTGGACGAAACATGACATTACGTGTTTGCCAGGTGGAGCGACAGTCGGATCTGTCAGGCTTGGAATAACGATATCTATATAAGGTCGTTCAGAGTATCGTCCATATTTCGCATCGTCGTATGCACGTTCGATGTAATCGATGCTCGGAGAAATCGAGATTGCACCTCGCAGGTGAGAGCCAGCACCAGGTAGACATGTAAAATCCGGTAGCGCGTCTAATGCAAGATTGACTTTACCTGATGATCCACGAAACTTATATCGACGTATGTCATCAGAAAACTCGTCTGGTAAATGTTCGCTTCCCACCATTTTTAGAAAAGTCAAACGTGGGTCA
>CAJWOI010000426.1 GCA_913044255.1 uncultured Alphaproteobacteria bacterium | reverse complement strand
GGCCAAGCGCTATGTCGAATTGATGGGCGGTCGAGATAAGATTCTGGCTCTGGCCGAAAAGGCGATAGACGATGACGATGTCCAATGGGCAGTGGAATTACTGACTTGGCTGGTGCGGATGGATCGTCAGGATCAGCAAGCCCGCGCTATGAAGGCTGAAGCTCTGCGTCGTTGGGCATTCGGGCAAAAGAATGCAACTTGGCGAAATTGGGGTCTGACATCAGCCAAGGAATTGGATGGTGAACTGGACCTCGGGGCCGGCGGCATGGTGCTGGGTTCGCCCGACCAGGTACGGGGCTTTCCACTCGCCAACATCATGCAAGTGATGACGGTACGCCTGATATCTGAGGCGTCCTGGGAGACAACCATCCGTGTTGCTTTTGTGACCACTGACAGCAAGGAAAGTTGCGCCTTAGAAATTCGCCGTGGCGTCTGTCAGTTTTATGAGACACCCCCAGATAAACGGGACGCCACTGTTAACTTTAACCGGGGCTTCCTGCTCAAATGGATCTTTGGCCAGACCACTTTCGATGAAGCAGTAGCAGCTGGCGATATCACGATTGACGGCGAAGCCGCTAATGTCGCCGATTTTTTGGCTAAATTTGAACCCTTTAACCAAACCGAGGATATTGCCATTGCAGCGCGTTAGACAATAAACGCAATCTGATTTCTTACGCACGACTTTAACTGGTCCACCTAGGATCATGAGCGGCCTCATCAGACCAGTTGGGAATGTGTCTGTTTTGATCGCTCTATCGTGAAAGATGGTAGGTACTGGTTTTAATATTTTAATTTTATCTCAGCAGAGGGAAAAAATTTATGCGGCCATTAAAATTTGGTGTAACTTGCTATGAGAAAGAATTTGCTCAACCTGGATATGTTTTGTTCGCACCTGCTGGTGGGAGCGAGTGTTATCTTTTGGGCGAAGGCGGTGACATCGTTCACCAGTGGCGTCTACCGGGTAAGCTCGGTAATTATGGGCAACTCTTGGAAAATGGTAATCTGCTAATTTCTATCAAGCAGGTTGGCGGCCCAAAACTGGCGGCAGGTGGTGGACGAATGGTAGAACTCAACCCCCAAGGCGACATCGTTTGGGAACACTCTGATCTTTTTCAACACCACGACTTCAACCCAATGCCAAATGGCAGTGTAATCTACTTAGCGTGGGAGCTTACGCCATCCAAAGAAGCAGACCGGGTAAAAGGCGGTATCCCAGATAGTGATCACGATGATGGCGGCGTTTATGAGGACCTTTTGCGTGAAGTAGATCGCGATGGAAATATAGTATGGGAATGGCGAATGAAAGATCATTTCCCGTACGATAAATATCCGCTACGGCACACGAGTAGCCGTCACGAATTTGCCCATGCAAACACCTGTCACGTTCAGGCAGACGGGAATATTCTAGTCAGTTTTCGACAAATCGATTTGATCATCCTGGTTAATCGTCAAACAAATGCAATAGATTGGGAGATGGCAGATCGAAGTTGGGGCGGGCAGCACGATAGCCAGCGATTAGAAAATAATAATATTATATTGTTTGCCAATGGATCGGAGCAACCTTCAGCGGAACATTCCCGCATTTTAGAAATTGATCCAAATTCCAAAAAAACTGTTTGGCAATACAAAGGGCAACCTGCTGTCACTTTCTTTTCACCCCGCGTCAGTGGCGTGCACCGTATGGCCAACGGCAATACATTTATTTGCGAGGGTATGCACGGCAGAATGTTTGAGGTCACCCAAGCAGGCGAAATCGTGTGGGAATATGTTTCACCGTTCTACAATGACGTTAAACAGATTGGCACAACCAATCAAATTTTTCGGGCACGTAAATATGCGAAAGATGATCCCGGACTAAGACGGTTATTGGAAAACTAGTAGCACGAATATTAAAAATTGAAACTTAACTTAGATTGATCCAACGTGGAGGCAAAAAACTATGTCAGTTGAATTACCTGAGAAATTTGAAAATATTGTTGTTAATGCCACAGATGAGTGGCTCAAAACACGCGGAAAGACACGGGACGAACTTCGTCGCTTTATCGAAAAGCGAGTTATTAATGATCGTGAAAAAGCACCCAAAGTGGGGGAAGATGCACCGGATTTTAAGGCAGAAAGGCTCGATAGCCACGGTAAACGCACCGGCGAGATAATAAGTCTATCTTCAAATTTTGGAAAACCGATCGGCCTTATTTTTGGGTCTTATACCTGACCGCCATTCAGAGACGGGGCCGTGCGCCTCGACGAATTGGCAAAAAAATATGGTGATAAGGTGGAATTCTTTAGCGTCTATATTCGCGAAGCCCATGCTGAGGGTGAAGATCAGGTTCTCCGCAACTTGGATGAAGATGTTATATTTGAGCAGCCAACAACAGGCGATGAACGCGCAGAGGTCGCTGCTGCCTGTATGCTTCGGTATAATTTTTCTTTTCCCATGTTGATGGACAATATGGAGAACGAGGCCGAAGAAAAATATATGTCGTGGCCGGATCGATTATTTCTGATCGATAGCGGTGGTAAAATTGCCTATCAAGGCGGTATGGGCCCGCTCTATTTTGATGTCGATGAGTTTGAAGAGGCGATGCACACTCATTTAGACTAATCGAGATGCCCGTTTCTAATTAAAGCCGACATTGGTGATAGGTAAAAATTACTGGTTCTCAGCATATCTCCGAATGTCCGCTATGGGTTGTGACCTCAACCGGTCAACGCAACACTTTATCT
Source organism: uncultured Alphaproteobacteria bacterium (assembly GCA_913044255.1). GTDB lineage: Bacteria > Pseudomonadota > Alphaproteobacteria > UBA7887 > UBA7887. The sequence continues at coordinate 21 of CAJWOI010000426.1, read as the reverse complement.
TAATAGGAAAGATGGAGTGTT
>CAJWOI010000425.1 GCA_913044255.1 uncultured Alphaproteobacteria bacterium | reverse complement strand
CGCCATAGCTACGTATTACGAACCATAATTTAAGCGACCGGAATCGTCGTCCGAGTGGTACACCCCAGTCTCGATAATTCCGCACCGCGTCTCCTCCTTGGCTTTTTAAATATTCCGGCAAGATCGCAAGCGTCTTAAGCAACGCTTCAGGTGCACGAACAAAATACGCTGAGCAATCAAAATTGGTGAACAACCACTTGTGAGGATTAAACACAAAACTGTCCACCTGCTCTATACCCCCTATCATCCAACGGTATTTGGGATCAATTAACGCTGCGCCTGCCCAAGCTGCATCAACGTGAAGCCATAAGTTATTTCGTCGGCATATGTCCCCTACACTCAATAGCGGGTCGATTGCTGAGGACCCTGTGCTACCAAGCGCTGCGACCACACAAATCGGTATCTTTCCAATAGCCTTATCGGCCATTATCGCGTTGGCCAGGGCCCGCGGGTCCATTCCAAAGCTGTCATCGACCGAAACTTTGTGAAAATTTTGTCGCCCTAGGCCCGCAATTTTGACAGCCTTCTCGACAGATGAATGACATTCACTGCTTCCGTATACGACCATGTCACTTTCCCCGCGTAGGCCGCTTTCGTTCACACGCCACTTACTCGCTCGCTCACGGGCACTAAGGATGGCACACAAAGTCGCAGTCGATGCGGAATCCTGTATTACACCTTCAAAATCTGACGGCAAACCTATCATTTGGCGGAGCCATTCCATCGTGCACTGCTCGAGCTCAGCTGCTGCCGGAGAAGTCTCCCAGCTCATACACTGGGCACCCAGAGTTGCGGTGATCATCTCGGCCAAGACGGACGCGGGACTTGAATTTGCCGGGAAATAGGCAAAAAAAGACGGGTGCTGCCAATGTGTCATGCCCGGTACGATGATCTCCTTAAAATCGTCAAATACTTTGTCAAACGAAACGCTTTTATCCGGGGGCGCACTCGGCAATTGGGCCAAAATCTCTCCAGGCGTGGCCCGTGCGCGAACCGGATAGTCCTCAATATCACGCAGGTAGTCGCCCATCCAATCCACCAACTCGTGCGCAGCGCGGCGAAATTCGTCAATATCCATTTTTGGAGCCTTTGTAGTAGGATAGGTCATGCTATCTTTCAGTGTTAACCCCATCAACCAGACCGAGCCACGCACCGAGGTCTAAATGTCATCAATTAGAACTATGGGCCCATCGTCTCGGCCACCATTTTGGCTCAAAGCACGTCGCCATTTAATAGGCGCAGACCCGATGCTATCCGCCATCATCAAATGCTGCGCCTCAGAGCATTTGCTTCCGAGGAATGACGCCTTCTTTTCGCTCGCCAGATCAATCGTTGGGCAGCAAATATCTGTCAAGGCTGCGCAAAGCATTTGGAATAGGTTGGTCGAGGAATTGGGTGGTATGAACGTTGTCAAAGTCGCCTCTACGAATTCGGAACGAATACGAAGCTGCGGCGTAACACGTCAAAAATCAGCATATCTTCTTGACCTAGCGCAACATTTCCAAGATGGAAAACTTGAAACTCATAGTTGGAAGAGGCTAGATGACGAACAAGTCATTAAGGATGTAACTCAGGTCAAAGGGGTAGGAAGATGGACGGCGGAAATGTTTCTCATTTTTCACTTACTTCGACCTGATGTACTTCCACTTGGAGACATTGGCATCCAAAAGGCTATGCGCCTACATTTCAACGATGGCGATCCCATGCCGGAGAACGCCATGAGGGCAAGAGCAGAGCCGTGGCGACCATGGCGTTCAGTGGCCGTTTGGTACTTATGGAGAAGTCTGGATCCACAGCCAGTAGACTATTGATAAAGCGTTCAAATACCAGACATAAGGCGCGGCAAACAGCTTGAAGTGTGCTATGAGTTCGTGTCTGAACATAATGTTTAACCTCTTTTGGAGCCCCTGGGGCCTAACGTGCATGCAAGTAAGGAAATTCTTGGCGGCGATCATACTAGCCGCAATAACGCTAACCTCAGGACCACTTAACGCACAAGAAGCTATTGTGGGCGTCGACGCCGTGGTTCTACAGCCCTTGTCCCAAACTCAACCGGTTATCGGGAGGTTCGTTGCCAAACAGGCAGGCATCGTCTCGGCACGCGTGGCGGGCGCCGTGACGGAAATGCGTGTTGAAGTTGGGGATCGGGTTAAACGTGGTGAGATCCTCGCGGTAATTGATCTTCAAAAAATGACGCTTTTACGTGACGCTGCACGCGCCGAAGCGGATCAAGCCCAGGCCGGAGAAAACGCGGCGAGGGCCCGTCACAACAAAACTCAGAATGAATTAACTCGTATTGAGGGCATACAGGACTCTGTTATCTACAGTGCGGCTCGCCATGAGGATGCTGTCCAGAGTGTGTTTGAGTCTGAAGCCACAGCGGCAGGTGCTGCCGCCGCATTTGCAGGAGCCCGCGCAAGACTAATGCTTGCTGAGGGCGATTTGATCAATGCGCGGGTGCGTGCGCCCTATGATGGCTTAGTAAGGGCACGCCACACGGAAATAGGCTCGTACCTTCAAACGGGGGACAGCGTATTGGATCTAGTCAATGATACGGACCTGGAGATTGAGGTATTCGTTCCCTCCAATAGAGTCGCGGGCTTGACGCCTGGCACTACCATACAGGTACGTCCAGCGGATGGCTCTAGTCAAACGGCCGTAGTTCGTGGAGTTGGTGCCGAAGAAAATGCGACGTCGAGAACTCGGTTGATCCGTTTTACGCCCGAGTCCGGCGCGACAACAAAATATGGGGTG
>CAJWOI010000424.1 GCA_913044255.1 uncultured Alphaproteobacteria bacterium | reverse complement strand
AGCCGGTGACGCCATACCACCACTCGAGTGGGAAAAGTGAAGCCGGCTATCTTCCGGGGTCGCGTCTTCGAGTTGCTCAAGATAGGTTGCAACAAGCGGCATAACACTGGCGCTCAAAACGGTGGTTGCGGTCCTCTCGTACTCCCGAGACTCGGGATTGACCTCATGAGACAAAGCCACTGGCAAAACCTCGGACTGGAGTGCGACGGCTATTTCCCGTTCGTGTGTGCCATTAGCGTACGCGTGCAAAAGCGACACTGCGATGGCTTCGGCGCCAGTCGCCAACGCCTGGTTTACGGCCTCGTCAACGGCCTCGTTGGTCAGGGCAACAAGGACATTACCATGAGCATCAAGACGTTCCCTGATTTCGATACGGCGCTCTGCAGGCACCTGCGGCGTTGATTTTGGAGCTAAGTCCAAGCGATACAAATGTTTGCGGTTTTGCCGACCTATAGCCAGAGAATCACCGAAACCTTGAGTTGTGATCAAGGCCACCTTGGCGAGACGATCCTCAACGATAGCGTTGGTAACCAGTGTTGTGCCATGCACGAGGTCAGCCACAGTTTCCCATTCGAGTCCAACCGCCGCCAACGCCGCTCGAAGTCCCGCGCGCGGGTCCGAGGGACGGCTCTGCACTTTAGCGATTCGGATCTCCAGTCCCGTTGAATCGAACGCGACTACATCCGTGAAGGTACCGCCCACATCAACTCCGACTTGCCATTGTGGCTTCATTTTTTACGCGACCCGCATTGCAAGATCATCTTCCAGCCCTCTTGATATCCGCAAATACCCAAACAAAGAAACGGAGGAGAACCCATAGCGGGATTGTATTGGCAAAGGGAACTTGGCCGCAAACAATACGATTGCTATGTCGACCCTGGTTTGGCTAGGACACCACCGCAGCTTCCCAAGGCAGATAACACGGGCATATACCCTTGCACAAAATACGCCCTAGGAATTTCCAGTCTGGGATCAACGCAGAGTTAGGCCCGACTAAAACAAAAATGCGTAACAAACATGGAATGCCCGCATCTGACCGACACCGTTAAGACTGCCTTACATGTCAATTCCGTGTAACTGTCACACGAGATTTGGACCCACTGCGCGCTCACGTTTGCTATGTCGCAGTGCTTGAAGCTTCAATCTTGTCCTGGGTCTTGGTGGTAAAGTCGTCTGCATCGTGACGTTCATGAAGTTGCTCATGAAGCTCACCATGGACCCGGTTGACCATGCGCCCACGCTGAACAGCGGCTCGACCATCGATTTCTTTCGCCCATCTCATGACATGCGTATACGATTCTGCATCCAGGAACTCAGCCGCATTGTAGACCCTGTTCAAAACGAGCGCGCCATACCAAGGCCAAATAGCAATGTCGGCGATCGTATATTCGTCTCCACACATATAATGACTGTCCTCTAAATGGTGGTCGAGTACATCCAGCTGACGTTTCACTTCCATTGCAAAGCGATTGATGGGGTACTCAAGTTTTGCTGGTGCATAATTGTAGAAATGGCCAAACCCACCGCCAAGGTACGGTGCACTTCCCATTTGCCAGAACAACCATGATAAACACTCAGGACGCGCAGCTGGATTCGTCGGCACCAAGGTGTCAAATTTTTCCGACAAATACATCAGGATTGCACCAGATTCAAAAACGCGGGTCGGCGTTTTGGTGCTATGGTCCACAAGGGTAGGGATTTTGGAGTTCGGATTCACCTCGACAAAACCGCTTCCAAATTGTTCCCCGTCTCTTATTCTGATCAGATAAGCATCGTATTCAGCTCCCTTAATACCAAGAGCCAACAATTCCTCCAGCATCACCGTAACTTTCACACCGTTGGGCGTTGCAAGTGAGTAAAGCTGTAACGGATGCTTCCCCACGGGTAATTTCTTATCATGCGTGGGGCCTGCGATGGGGCGGTTGATCGTCGCAAAAAAACCTCCGTTCTTAGACTCCCATTTCCATACTTTTGGTGGCGCGTAGGACAATGCGTCGGTCATAGTGTGTAATCCGTTCATATTTCCGTGGGTGACCACGGTCGTTGTAGCATCAATTTGCCCGCAATTTCCTACCCAAAAACACGACCCAACAAATATATAAATCCAAACGCAACTCTGGGCCTCCCACTGAAGCAGTTGAAAAACATTCATTGATCATGAAAAGGTTGGTCGCGGGGATAGACTCGAAGCCCCGACGAAAGGAGACCCCGCTTCTCTAAAGCATTTGGCGGAAATTCCTACAGCGAGTGGCGTGTCTTTAAGAGAAAAACCCCGCACTTCAGTAATAATTTCTTTCAGACCGCCATTGTCACTTTTCATTGGCTGCCATCAAACGAGATGCGAAGAGTCCAAGTAGTTCAATTGCTACTTCAGGTTCTCTTTTGATTATCTCCAAAAACCTTTGCCGATGAATAGGTATTAAATCCGAATCTTCCTTTGCCACGGCGTCGGCAGTACGAAGTGAGTCGGGATGGATTAAAGCCATCTCACCAAAAATGTCGCCTGCCCGAGCCGTGGCCAACAAGCTATCTTTCGATTTTAGCTCCACCGCTCCTTCAATAACGATGAACATAAACCGCCCCTTATCTCCCATTTTAAAAACACTGGCGCCTCTTTTCTTCTGGACAATCAACGACTCGCGGTTGCTGTCCCCGTCAAGGAGACGCAGTTCCCGCATCAAAACAGACAAATTTTCGCTTGTCATAGAGCCTTCCTCAGTCGTGAAATAGTCGAAAAATCCGCTCTGGCGTCATGGGCAGAACGTTGATATCCCGGCGCACGG
>CAJWOI010000423.1 GCA_913044255.1 uncultured Alphaproteobacteria bacterium | reverse complement strand
CCAGCCCGGTTTCCCCGATACCTACAGCAACAAAATCTTCACCTTGATTTATTCGATCCAAAGTATGAAGAGCATCTGTCTGAGTCGGAAATACCAGCATTTCTACGTCTATCTGATCCGGTATAATGAATTCGTTGATGCGATATTCGTATTCACTTTGAACAAGATCCTCGCCGATATCTATCTCGTTCAGTAAGTCAATCGGCCTAATCGCCGTATATGTAACAGTTCGATACTCAGGTTTCGTAAAGAGTTTTTCGTTTTCACGATGAAAATCGGAAAGATCTTGGGGATTTGGTGTGGCAGTTTTTGTAAACGCGTTTCCATCGATGAGGATAAAGTCAGCCAAACGCTTTTCATTTCGGAATTGGCTGACGGCATCTGTCATTACATCCGGGGCCTCAATTCCAGTTATCAAGCTATTTATGAGATGGGCCCGAACAATGTCACCCCGTAATGTAGCGACAAAAGTTTGCTCGTCCATTGAGTTTTGTGCAATCGCATAATCGAATATACGACGATCAAAGTCACCTTCCTGATTGCGGAAGTTCGGGGACGAGCGAATTTCGCGGGCCACTAAGGTATCCGGAATCGACATGGCGAATGCGTCTACTTGATGATCCAAGCTTGCTCGATTAATTATTTGTTGCAGTGTATTTTCGACGATGCCAAGGGCGCGTGCTTGTTCAGCGTCAATTTCTCCGCCGCTCATTTCCCGCAATTGCCGAAGCTCAATATTGTATTCTCGTATGACTTCAGAGGCCTTGATTTTTATTTTACCGATGGCGGCGACGACAGGATCCGAGTTGCCGCGAAAGATGTCCCCAACACCCCATACTGCGAAGCTTAGCGCTATTAAACCTAGGAAAATCTTAATTATCCACGATCTTAAATTTGTGAAAATACGTTGGAACATGGTTGAAAAGTCCCTAATAACTCTACTGAACCGGAGAAGTTGAAGGCAAAGACTAGTGGGTTATGATAAGAACCGCCTGACCTACCGGCAACAGCGAAGTTGGATATCGGCCTCGGTGACGATTTGGGCTGCCTCAATAAAGGTGAATGTTTCGGTGAATCGAATGAGCGAAGTCTATGTGTAAATTAGTTCTGATCAATAGGTCCGCAACAAATGAGTAAGCGACCACGGCCACTAGTTGCGGCAAATTGGAAAATGAATGGGACACGTTCGAGTGCGCGTACTTGGGGCGAGACCATGTCAGTCCGAACACTGAGTAACGCCCTTGAGTGTGACATCGTAGTGAGTCCGCCGATGCCATTATTTGATCTAGTTTTTCAGGCTTTAGCCCAAAATGAGGCTATCTCGCTGTGTGGTCAAGACTGCGCCAGCCGAGGCAATGGCCCACACACAGGAGATACCAGTGCGGAGATGTTGGTAGAGGCAGGCTGTCGGTACGTTTTGGTGGGGCATTCGGAACGGCGTCGAGATCACGGAGAAAGCAATGCCGTCGTCAAGGCTAAAGCGACAAGGGCCGTAACACATGGTCTAGTACCGATTATTTGTGTTGGTGAGAGCCAAGCTCAACGGGAGGCAGGTCGAGCGACCCAGGTGGTACGCAGTCAAATTGGACGGTCTCTCCCGGACCTTACTTCTGGGATAGACGTGGTGATCGCTTATGAGCCGGTATGGGCAATAGGGACGGGGCGCCTACCGGAACTTGCTGAGATATCAGAAATGCATGACTCTATTCGTAACTATCTCATACGCCGAGCTCAAACTTGGGCCGGAGACATCCGGATAATCTATGGTGGCTCTGTAAAAGCGATAAACGCAGGCAAAATTATGAGGTTACAGAATGTTAACGGCTGCCTGGTTGGGGGAGCTAGCCTGGATGAGGACGATTTTTGGAGTATTTGCATTACCTGTGACAACCTGCAGCGCTCCCATATATAACAATTTGGTTTTGTGGAACGTGGGTTGGCTAACTGTTTGGAGAAGACAATGACGGCAGTGCTTTTGGTAATTCATTTGATGCTTGCTATCGGATTGGTCACCGTAGTCCTACTGCAGAGGAGTGACGGTGGTGCATTAGGTGGTTTAGGGGGTGGAGGCGGTCCCGCTGGCGGATTTGGTGGTCTAATGAGCGGCCGTCAATCCGCAAATCTGCTTACGCGGACTACGGCCATTCTTGCTGCATGCTTTGTTGGAAGCAGTTTAATCCTAGCGATTCTGGCCGCACACAGATCTCAACCGAGTTCGATCCTCGAGGCACCTGTTGAGTATGAACAGACATTACCGGCACCGTCCGCCACGGATGGTGCCAAATCAGCCGCTCCGGCAGCACCGATAGCGGAATAAGTAATTAAACTGCATTCAAGTGGGACTAACCACCATAGTTTTGCTTGGGTGTGCCGCTGTAATGGGTTATCTTCAACTTCCATGACGCGGTTTATCTTTGTAACCGGCGGTGTGGTGTCTTCGCTCGGCAAGGGGCTTGCCTCTGCGGCTCTTGCGAGTTTGCTTCAGGCGCGCGGATTTAGTGTTAGGCTCCGAAAAATCGATCCGTACCTCAATGTTGATCCGGGTACAATGAGCCCCTATCAGCATGGAGAGGTTTTCGTAACTGATGATGGTGCTGAGACAGACCTTGATCTTGGGCACTACGAGCGATTCACTGGCGTGGCAGCCCGTCAAACTGACAACGCTACTGCGGGCAAGATATATTCCAACGTAATCGCACGGGAACGCCGTGGCGACTATTTGGGCGGGACCGTCCAAGTAATACCGCACGTCACTGATGAGATTAAGGCATTTGTGGCTGCAGGAGTCGATGA
>CAJWOI010000422.1 GCA_913044255.1 uncultured Alphaproteobacteria bacterium | reverse complement strand
CTATTTCTGCATCTGCAGCCGTAAGAATTGGCGGTATCGTTGTCGTATCAGCCAAGACTGGCGTAGCACAGTAGATTACTAGTGCAAGGAGGCTCCCCTTAATCGACAAACCGTGAGTACTCCATTCCATATTATCTCAACTACAAAATTGGTAGGATATTAAGGATCTGAGCCGGAAGCCGCAAATTCTAACCACGGTACAATTGAATACCTTCATTTTCTATCTCGACTTTCCCGAGCGTCAGTGTCTTGCCGCCCCACCCACGTGGGTCTATCTTTCTATAATCTCGGCGCATTGCCAACATGGGGAGAGGGTCATGTTCAAAGGCTCAATTACGGCGTTGATTACGCCTTTTCGAGACGGCCAAATTGACGAAACGGTGTTCCAAGACTTGGTGGAGTGGCAGATTCAACAGGGTGTGCACGGTTTGGTTCCCTGCGGTACGACGGGGGAGTCTCCTAGTCTGACGCATGACGAGCATGAGCGAATAGTGGATTTGTGTATCGAGGTCTCTGATAAACGTGTTCCAGTTATTGCTGGCACCGGCTCCAATTCAACCGCAGAGGCGGTGAGCTTAACCCAACATGCAGCTAATTCTGGCGCCACCGCAGCGCTTGTAGTAATGCCCTACTACAACAAACCTACCCCGGAAGGGCAGTACAAACATTTTGTGGCGATAGCAGAAAGCGCTGAAATACCGATCATCATATACAACATCCCAGGCCGTTGCGTCGTTGATATGACGGTCGATACGATGGCACGGTTGGCTAAAATCCCTAACATTATCGGAGTGAAAGATGCGACAGGTGACGCTTCGCGACCGAGCAGCGTACGCCAGTTGATCGGAAAGGACTTCTGTCAGTTAAGTGGGGAGGACGGTTGTGTGCCGGCGATGCTAGCGCATGGTGGTCACGGCTGTATTTCGGTGACGGCGAATGTTGCTCCTGCCTTATGTGCCGAGATGCACGAAGCCTGGCAAAAGGGAGATACAACCTTAGCCCTCGAGATACATGATCAGTTGACGCCGCTCAATGATGCCCTTTTTGTAGAGACTAGCCCAGGCCCGGTTAAATATGCTCTTAGTTTGCTTGGGCGTTGTGCGCCGGATTTGCGCCTCCCTATGACCGATATCAAAGGTAGCACGAAGGAACTAGTCCATGCTGCAATGGGGTCAGCTGGCTTATTAGATATAGGTGAGAGGCAGTGGCACGCGGCGACTTAATCCGTAAGATCGTTGCCCAGAATCGCAAAGCCCGGCACAATTATTTTATTGAGGATACGGTCGAGGCTGGTTTGGTGCTTTTGGGCACGGAGGTGCGAGCTATGCGTGCAGGGCAGGCAAGTTTGGGAGACTCATACGCAGATTTTAGAGGTAAAGAGATATTTCTAATCAACTCCCACATTTCAGCTTATCGGTCGGCCAGCCGTTTCAATCACGAACCATTGCGATTACGAAAAATTCTTTTACATCGGCGGGAGATGGAGCAATTGCGTGGAAAGATGCAGCGTGAAGGTTATACGTTGGTGCCTTTATCTCTTTATTTTAACGAACGTGGTCGCGTGAAGGTGGAACTTGGATTGGCAAAAGGAAGACGTCAGCTTGATAAACGTGAGCGGGAAAAAACTAGAGATTGGGAACGGCAACGGGCGCGCCTTCTAAGAAGTCGTGGTTAAGTTATCATTTAACTAATTGTTAGGTAAGGTTACGAGTTTTTATTGCACATGTGGGGTGCATGATTGAACCGGTGGGAGGCTGATGAAGCATCTATATGCAGTAATTATATTGGGCCTGATTTTTGTCGGAATGCGAGTAAGTGAAGGGGAGACTATGGGTGCACACAAGTTTTCATTTGAATCGATTGATGGTGCCCAAATGCCTATGGCAAGCTACGCGGGAAAGGTTGTTTTGTTGGTGAATACGGCTTCATTCTGTGGCTTCACGCCGCAATATGAGGCACTTCAGTCTCTGTGGCGGGACTATCGTGATCGTGGCTTAGTCGTCTTAGGTGTTCCATCGAATGACTTTGGGGGTCAGGAGCCGCACTCAGAAAGTGATATCAAAGAGTTTTGTGTCACTAATTTTAGCGTTGATTTCCCTTTAACGGCGAAACAACGTGTAACCGGCGCAGGGGCTCACCCACTCTACAAGTGGATTGTAGAAGAGGCCGGCGAAAGTGCAGCACCACGCTGGAACTTTCATAAATATTTGATTGGGCCCAAGGGAGAGCTAGCAGGTTTATGGCCGAGTCGCGTCAGACCCGCGGACGGTGAAATCATAGAGCTGTTAGAGTCATTACTAGATGAATAAATAACGTGCAACGTGGGCGGGGCAATAATATTTGGTATTAAGGTATTGGTGTGCGTAGGAAAGTGCACACATCTCGGAATACGGCACTAAACATCTTGCTTGTTAGCCGACCGGTGTTGGTGTTGTACCGGGAGCAGTGATAGCTGTCAAAAAGGACTAATGGAGGATCTAAGGTATGCATTTGGCCATGCGAAAATTTATACTTTGATCGTCTAAGCTCGTAGGAGGAAAGCACTGAATCATGAGCTATTTTGCCTAAAGCAACGATCACTCGCAAACGTTTCATGGCCTGTATTTCAGATCGAAGAAAACTTTGACATTTTTTTATTTCTTCCGTTGTTGGGCGATTTTTTGGTGGAACGCATCGTACGGCATTGGTGATGCGGCAGTTGCTCAACGCCAAATCACTAGTGATGTCACCATTGTAAGAACCCTGAGCAAGTCCAGAGTATATCAAAGTTTCGTAAAGTAAGTCTCCCGCGTAGTCTCCTGTG
>CAJWOI010000421.1 GCA_913044255.1 uncultured Alphaproteobacteria bacterium | reverse complement strand
CAGACCTTAATGGACCTACTGCGTTTTTATTTAAAAAGTGAAATTGAAGAATTAAAGAGAAATGATGTGCGTTTAAGAGTTATTGGCGGCCGTGATGGGCTGGATCAGGACATACAAAACCTTATCTTATTCGCGGAACAACGTACTGAAAGAAATAGACGTCTTAATTTAACAATCGCCTTAAATTATGGTGGTCGCCGAGAAATTCTTGTGGCGGTACAGACTATGATACGCAGTGCTGTTGCGGGAAAATTGGACCCTGGATCTGTTAATGAGCAAAAATTTGAAGAAGGGCTTGAAACACATGGTCTTCCGGATCCAGATCTACTAATTCGAACCAGCGGAGAATGTCGCTTAAGCAACTTTCTTCTTTGGCAATGTGCTTATTCCGAATTCGTCTTTACTCAGACCTTGTGGCCAGACTTTGGTAAGGCGGAACTAATAACAGCTATCGAGGAGTTTCATCAACGCGAGCGACGTTATGGTGGCACCAGGGCTTAATTCATTGAAGTTAAATAATCTTCGTATTCGCGCTGCTTCGGCGATGATATTGGCACCAACTATGTTGTTTATCACATGGATAGGTGGAGACGTATTTTTTTTTACGGTAATGGCTGTCAGCATTTTATTAGTATTTGAGTGGGATAAATTGAGTGGTGCCTCCGATACAGTATTGAAAAATATTGGGCTCGCGATACTTGTCGGCGGGGCGTTAGCTGCAGCATGGTGGTATGGTTATTTCGAGGCTTTTGTTGTGCTTGTTGTTGCAGTGACCGTTGAAATTGCTTTGGCGGGCTACAAAGGCCGCAATATCTCCCTAGCTGCCTTTGGCCCAGTTTATATCATTTTGCCGATTCTTTCATTGCTGTGGTTAAGGCGGCACCCTGAGGTCGGCTTCGAGTCGGTTGTGTGGCTTTTTTTAGTGGTCTGGGCTACCGACGTTTCGGCTTATTTGATTGGAGGAGTATTAGGCGGTGCCAAATTGGCGCCAAATATCAGCCCTGGCAAAACCTGGTCTGGATCAGCAGGTGGTGTAATCTGTGCGGGACTCGTCGGGGGCCTTGTGAGTGAATATTTCCTTGGAACTAAAATCACAGATACTGTGGCCCTTGGAATTCTTTTGGGTGCTTTTATAGGGATCATAGCACAAATCGGTGACCTGGGAGAATCGTGGCTGAAACGCCGTAGCAGGATTAAGGATAGCGGGCGGCTAATCCCCGGACACGGTGGTTTGTTTGATCGAATTGATGGCTTAATAATCAGTGCTCCAATTTTAGCTTTTCTGCTTTGGTTGGCCGAGTAAAGCGGGACGGACGATGGCGGAGCAAGGATTTAAACCAGAGACGTACGAGGCTCGTCGCGTCACTGTGCTTGGCTCTACTGGGTCCGTGGGTTGCAATACTGTTTCCATGCTTGAACGTGACATCGATCGATACGAAATTGAAGCATTGACTGCACGCGCAAATGTGAGACTTCTAGCGGAACAAGCACGACGACTACGTCCTAAAATAGCCGTAGTCAGCGATGTATCTCGTTATCAGGATCTGAAGTTAGAATTGGCTGGTTCAGGGGTCGAAGTGGCCGCAGGAATTGAAGCGCTTGTCGAGGCGGCAAGCCTTCCCACGGATTGGGTTATGGCAGCCATAGTTGGGACGGCTGGGCTCGCACCAACCTTAGCGGCAATTCAGCATGGTGGGATTGTGGCGCTTGCTAACAAGGAATGCTTAGTATCTGCTGGCGGCTTATTTACTAAGGAAGTAAAGAAACACGGCACAGACCTATTACCTGTAGACTCTGAACACAATGGAATTTTTCAAGTTTTTGATTTTGAACATCCAGAAGAAGTGGAAAAAATTTTTCTTACCGCCTCGGGTGGTCCTTTTCGTTCTATGAGTCGACAGCAAATGCGCGATGTGACTCCGGAACAGGCCGTGATGCATCCCAACTGGGACATGGGAAGAAAAATTTCAATTGATTCTGCAACTATGATGAATAAAGGTCTCGAAATAATTGAGGCATTTCATCTTTTCCCCATTAAGAAAGAGCAGATAGAGATCGTGGTTCATCCGCAGTCAGTCGTACATAGCTTGGTCTCGTACTGCGATGGATCGGTATTAGCTCAGCTGGGTATTCCAGACATGCGAATGCCAATAGCTTTTGCTCTGGCCTGGCCAAATCGGTTTTCAGTTCCAGTAATGCGCCTAGATATAGCTAAAATCGGCAAACTTACCTTTGAGCCACCATCTGAGAGTTTATTCCCCGCTTTGAGATTGGCACGTGAGGTTCTTATAGAGGGTGGTGCGGCACCTGCAGTGATGAACGCCGCTAACGAGGTAGCGGTAGAAGGGTTTTTGGAGCGACGTATCGGTTTTCTTGACATTGTTGAGATTGTTGAGCGAACATTAAATAAAATTCAGATACGAAAGGCTGATACAATTGAGGAAATCTCTGAAGTGGATAAGTTAGCTCGAAAATTTTCGAAGGCCCTGGTGCTGGATTAAGGGGTAACATATCTTAGTCATTATCTAGATCGGTTATTCATGGAAATATTAGTACAATTTGCCCATCACCTAGGCTGGTTCTTGGTGGTTTTGACTATCGTGGTTTTTTTCCACGAACTAGGTCACTATGCAGTTGCGCGTTCCTGCGATGTGCGGGTGGACATATTTTCAATCGGCTTTGGCCGTGAATTGTTTGGTTTTACAGCCAGCTCTGGGACACATTGGAAGGTGGGGTTGATTCCACTCGGGGGTTATGTAAAATTTTTTGGTGACGCGGGTGTTGCTAGTGACCAGGACGCAAGTTTAGCGAAAAA
>CAJWOI010000420.1 GCA_913044255.1 uncultured Alphaproteobacteria bacterium | reverse complement strand
TTTTCTGCTCAGGCGTATTGCCGAACTTTCCGAGGGGCTGACTTTGAAAGCCAATGTCGCCTTGATCCAGCACAATGCACGGATCGCCGCCCGTCTTGCCAGCGCTCTTTGCGGTTAATTTGAGCCACTAACGCCTGGGACCACACCCGCTACCTTGATGTCCCCGCTGGCCCACCAAAACTAGAATTCCATGGTGGGTTGGCCCGTGGACTATGAATCTAGGGATCGGTGTAACGACTGATCGAATATTCTGTACGTGAAATAGTGAGAACCGCCTTGCCCAGAGAACAGGTTTCGTTACAATCTAAGTTGATTTGGGCTTATAACGAATCTCCCGATCTAATCAACTATGGCTACGCCTGATATCGATCTTATTATTCTGGACTTTGACGGCGTCCTCACTGACAATCGCGTTTACCTGCTTGAAGACGGACGTGAAACTGTCGCCTGCCATCGTGGCGATGGCTGGGGTATTAAGTTGATCCAGCAAGCCGGGATCGAGGTGCTTATTCTTTCGACCGAGCAAAACCCGGTTGTGTCTGCCCGCGCCAAGAAGTTAGATGTCAACTGCATTCAAGGCTGTCAAGATAAAGGTGAAGCTACCCGAGAGATAATCAAAAGCAGGGGGCTCACTCCCAGCCGAGTAATGTATGTAGGGAACGATACCAATGATATTGAGGCCATGTGTTACGTTGGGCACCCGGTAGCTCCTTCGGATGCGCACCCAGAAATTCGCGAAATCGCCACGAACGTAACTCAAGCTGCTGGCGGCTACGGTGTCGTACGAGAAATTGCCGGCTGGATTGTTGGCTAACATCTTTTGCCTGTGAGTGTCCTGGCAATTATTCCTGCAAGAGGTGGTTCAAAAACCCTGCCTCGAAAGAATATCTACCCATTTTTGGGTAAACCTCTCATTTATTGGTCAATTGCTGCGGCTCACGAAGCCAACCTAATAGATCGAGTTATCGTTTCTACTGAAGATAAAGAAATTGCCCAAGTTTCCCGGGCATTTGGCGCAGAAGTACCCTTTATGCGGCCGCCAGCACTCGCATTGGACGATGTCACGGACTACCCTGTAATACGAAATTGCCTTGAGATGTTGTCAAAAATTGAAGGGACGCTACCTGAGATCGTTGTACAACTAAGGCCGACTTCCCCCTTACGGCCCACGGGCCTTATCGACCAAGGTATCCAGACATTGCTAGCGGCATCTACAGCAGACTCACTAAGAGTAGTTTGCGAACCACACAATAATCCTTACAAAATGTGGCGAAAAACTGGTCCTTTCCTCAGGCCTTTACTCAAGAGCGCCATTTTTGAGCCTTACAATCAACCACGACAAAAATTACCAACGACTTACTGGCAGATAGGTACGCTAGATGTGATTCGTACAAAAACGATATTTGAGCAAGAATCACTCAGTGGGTCCAACATCCTACCGTTGGTCGTAGATTCCAAAATCGCTGTCGATATAGATGATCAGGATTCACTAGATCGTGCCGAAGAAAGCTATCGGCGACAGCAGCCAGACTGGGGCACCCTTTGACTATTGCGGTTGTTGGTACTGGCTCGATTGGCCGACGTCATTTGGCCAACTTACTATCTCTTAACCGCAGTGACGTGATTGTGGTTAGCGAGCACCACAAGATTACTAGTCTTACAGTCAATGGGATGCAAATTCCAATCTTTCATGACTTTGATGCGCTTCTAAAGACAGAAAAAAAGATCGATACCGTTTTTATTTGCAATCCGACGTCCATGCACGCTGACTACTTGGCTAAGTCACTGACAGCAGGTAAGAACGTTTACCTGGAAAAACCAGTTGCCATAAATCTTGCGCAAGTGACTGAACTCAGAGACCTTGTCCTTTCTCACTCCGCCACTATCGCAGTAGGGCATCAGTTCCGCTTTCATCCCCATCTAATAGCGCTTAAGGATAAAATTGAAAGTGGCGCGCTCGGGCAAATCCAAAGCGTTCAGGCATTGCAGGGCGAACATATCGCTGACTATCATCCTGAGGAGGACTATCGCCAAAGTTATGCCGCTCGAAGTGAATTGGGGGGAGGAGTGCTCTTAACTCAGATTCATCAGATGGATTACTTAAATTGGCTTTTTGGCCCATTCGAGGATGTCATTGCAACGAATCAGGAATCGTCTTCTCTCGGACTCGATGTCGAAGAAAATGTTTCCTACCTCATGCGTAGTCAGCGTGGAGTCGTCGTCTATGGGCACGTTGACTTTTTGCGTAGGCCCAAACACCTTTCGCTAACCATTGCTGGAACAGAAGGTGCGGTTGAGTGGCGCTACTACGAAGGCTCTATGAGGTGGACACCAGCCGACCCGCGAGAAAAGTCTGACATATCTTATATACCTCTAGAACGTAATCAACTTTTCCACAATGCAGTTGGAGATTTCCTAGAATCAATCAATAAACAACGCAGCCCGAGAAGCACTTTTATCGACGGTGTGAACTCTCTAGCCATAGTTGATGCGATCAAAACATCGGTCGCAACCGGCAACAATACACGCGTAAAAAAATTTGATGAACTATCTTGAATCACAATTCTCTCTTTCAGGGCGACGAATCATTGTCACGGGTGCCGCAGGGCTATTGGGTCGCAAGTTTTGCGAAGCTTTGGCTAAAGCGGGCGCTGAACTCAGTTTGCTGGATATCGACGCGACTGCACTCGCAGACCTGCAGCTGACGCTTTCTGATATGAATCTTGCTTGTACTACCCATGTTGTTGATATTACAGATCATTTTACTGTGTCGGCGGCGATCGAAAAAATCGCAGAGATGGGCCCAATCCACGGCCTCATCAATA
>CAJWOI010000419.1 GCA_913044255.1 uncultured Alphaproteobacteria bacterium | reverse complement strand
TAGCGGTTCGATCTTTTGCGCCTATGTAACGTCGTTTGCGCAAGTATTGCGAAAAAACTCGGTTAGCGGGCCCGACACCCCTTTCGATTTCACTTAATGACTCAATCGTAGCTTGCAGACGTGCGGCCGGTGTCATTGCGTCTGCCGCGCGGCTAGTTTGCTAAAGTTTTGGCTGATAGTTAGGTGCTTCCCTAGTGATTGCCACATCGTGGACATGACTTTCACGCATCCCAGCGTCACTCACCCGAATGAACGTGCACTTAGATCGCATATCCGGAATGGTGGCGTTTCCTGTATAGCCCATCGCTGCCTTGAGACCACCAACTAGCTGATTTAGAACGTTTTCAACTGGTCCTTTGAATGGCACTCGCCCTTCGATTCCTTCTGGGACCAATTTAAGAGAGTCTTTGATTTCTTGCTGGAAATACCGATCGGCTGAGCCTCTTGCCATCGCTCCGAGTGATCCCATGCCGCGGTACGACTTGTAACTACGCCCTTGATATAGGTAGACCTCACCTGGGCTTTCCTCGGTGCCGGCAAGTAGAGAGCCTATCATGGCACAATTTGCTCCGGCGGCAATTGCCTTGGCCAGGTCACCGGAATAGCGAATTCCGCCGTCAGCGATAATGGGTACATTTGCATTTCCGCATGTCTCAGATACTTCCATAAGTGCTGTGAGTTGCGGAACCCCGACTCCTGCAACTACCCGTGTGGTGCATATTGAACCTGGACCAATGCCAATTTTCACGGCATCTACACCCGCATCGATTAGAGCTTTGGCACCATCTGCCGTAGCGACATTGCCACCTACAATTTGTGTGTAGTTAGAAAGATTCTTCACCCGGCTCGCCGTTTTCAAAACCGCATCAGAATGGCCGTGAGCTGTGTCCACAATGATTATATCGGCTTCCGCCTCAATCAATGCCTCGGCGCGGTCTACGCCGGGGTCACCAACCCCCGTCGCCGCTGCTACTCGAAGACGTCCTTGGTCATCCTTGCTAGCGTCAGGATATGCCTGAGATTTTTCAATATCAGTGACCGTTATCATGCCAACACAATGGTAATTGTTATCAACGACCAAAAGTTTTTCTATACGGCTCTGATGAAGTAGCCGTTTGGCATCTTCTCCACGCACGCCGTCGCTGACCGTCACCAGGTCATGTTTGGTCATTAGTTCGGCCACGGGCGTTGTCGGGTCGGTAGCAAAACGAACATCTCGATTGGTCACTATCCCAACCAATCGGCCGCTATCCTTCTCGATGACTGGAAAGCCTGATATTTGATGTCGTTGTTTGAGCGTAGATAGATCGGCCAGTGTCATTTCAGGAGTCACTGTGATCGGATTAATCACCATTCCTGACTCAAACCGTTTAACTTTACGCACTTCCTCGGCCTGGGACTGGATATTTAGGTTACGGTGAATCACGCCCAGTCCACCGGCTTGAGCCATAGCAATCGCCAGTTGGGCTTCCGTCACCGTGTCCATGGCCGCTGAAATCAGGGGTATTCTCAGCGTAACATCGCGCGTTAGTCGGGTACTGGTATCAGCCTCAGTCGGCAATACGCCCGACGCGGCGGGTTTAATAAGGACGTCATCGAACGTAAGGGCTTCGCTGATCTCCATGCCATATCCCCGATCGCGCAATGCGCCAATATACAGATATTGTAAGTTTGCGAAAGGACTGGAAACCAGAAATCTGGTTAACCTCGAAAGCCCATTGCTACGATGTAGCTTTCGGACGATTCTTTGCGACTTGCCGGTGGTTTTGCGTTCCGGACACTCGAAAAATCCTGTTTTAAGCGTTTGACCAGTTCTACCTCTGCACCGATTTTCAGGACTTTCACGACAAAACAACCTCCAGGAGACAGCACAGTATTTGCGAAATCTAGTGCCGCCTCGCACAGCGTCATTACTCGCAACGCGTCAGTTTTGCGGTGGCCTGTGGAAGACGCTGCCATGTCACTCAAGACTACATCAGCATCTCCTTTAAGTATGTCGTGAATTTCACCGACAGTATTTTCCTCTAGGATGTCCCTGTTGGAGATACTAGCGCCATGTATTGGGTCCAGAGATTTAACGTCAACCGCGAGTACTTGCCCACCTCCAGGGGTATCTGCATGCACACGCGAGACGGCGACTTGTGTCCAACCGCCTGGGGCGGCACCTAGGTCAATTACGCTTTGTCCCGGCTTAAAGATACGGAATTTGTCATCCAGCTCGATCAATTTATACGCTGCCCGGCTCCGATAACCCTCTCGCTGCGCCGCTTGTACATATACATCTTTAGCTTGGCGGATAAGCCAACGTTTGGATGAAGGCCTTCGTTTTTTTTTGACGCCCGTCTGCTGGCGTTGCTGTTTGTTCCTGCTCGATTTTGATCTAACGGTGGTTTTTGGTTTTTTTCTTTGGGACATCATTGTGCACTGCAACATGCTACGGAGTTTCTAGGGCCACGCGTTGCGCTCATCTCTCTTCTGTTTGAGCAAATCGGAAGCGACAATTCGATATATTTAAATCCAATGGTCTGCGGAAAGATAGAGCAAATCAGACTCATTTTTTAAAAACAAATTCTTCATTGAAATTTTACGTGTCATTCGAGGGGTTTCTCTATCCGATTTCGGCCTGTCCGTCATCTCAATACCTTATTTGAAAAAGGTGAATGCTCACCTATCACTCGGTTGCGCTTTTTCCCGAGGCCGCCTTGACACTGTTTGGCTCCCTACCTAGCTTTCAAATCACGGGTAGTGCGCAAAAGCGGGGTGTGTTGCCTTAGTTTGGGGGATAGTTTAACGGTAGAACGAGCGGCTCTGACCCGCTTAGTCCTGGTT
>CAJWOI010000418.1 GCA_913044255.1 uncultured Alphaproteobacteria bacterium | reverse complement strand
CGAAAGCAGGGACTCACTATGCCCAGGTTTTGGCATATCGACAAGAACAACCACCTCGCTCTCAAGGCCTTTAAAATCCCCAATCTGTGCAAAGCCAATGGTATGACGATTCATGTTACGAGGTGAAGAATCGTCCAAAACGGAGATTGAATTTCGCAAATTCTCGGAAAGAGAAGACGCCCAGGACTGTGCAAATGGTAAAGGCGAAAGTACGACGATGTCTCCACGGGGGAATCCATCGACATCCATTAGGTCGTGTAGCTCTTTCTCCAAGGCTTGGATAGCACTGTCTGCGTCCGCGACACAAACTTCACGTACCGCAGGGCCATCACCCACTCCTGAATTTCCCACATCAGCGTCCAGGTCACCTTGTATCCGTTGCAAGATCGGCAGTGAGTTCCGGCAATTCTTGTTTAGCGGGATTCGTGCCGGGCAAAAACTTTCCAGATACTCATAGGCATCGGGCACATAGGAGCCGCACAGGCCGGATTGATTGTTGGTATCGTGAAAAAAGCACCAACGGCCACCGCTTATGCCACCATGTAAACAGCTATCCAGCTGGACCAGTGCATCCATGTTTAATATGTCCTGACCTTCATCGACGATCAATGAATCAAATTTATCTATACCGGCTCGCCGAGCTGTGAGGTGAATCGAATCCGCAAGGCTGACCGTCAATCCCGGAACGGAATGTCCTTCCAGATAACTCTTGAGCCAAGGTGAATGACACGCCAAAACTGTTTTCTTCTTATCAGCACACCAGCGTTTTGCCAATTCCAACGCTAGCATTGTTTTACCTGTCCCAGCGCCACCTGAACAAATCACCCGAGGATTGTCATCAATGGCATCGACCCACACCAGTTGATCCTCTGTTAATCTAACGATCCGAGCTTCAACATCATGCACTGAAACATGCAATGGCATCACAGCCTCGAAATCAGGTCGGAGGAATTGCTTCAAATACTTTAACTGCGAGGGACTTGCGACAGGTTTGTTCGCATCCTTTGCCCGCCAATGCTGAATGAATCGGTTCAGCCACTTTTCAAACTCCAGGAAGTCACTACCGTCCGCGTAAACAGCGCGATCCCACTCCGAGCTATCGGGGAGCGGCCCGACTCCTGGCATAACTACGCCATAACCGATCACGAAGTCTTTTTTTGATATTGTGGGAGGCAGCTTTCCATCAGACCATGCAGCGAGCTTTTTCATCAGACCATGCAGCGCACCATTCGCTTGATGGAATGGAGATTCGCGCAAGCGGTCTTTTTCACCAAACCGATCCGTCGTTGTCCAAATGCCCTTATTACAGGAAACTTCGCCGCCTTTGGCCTCTAGTACGAAAAGGCCTAATGGCCCACATACGACGAAGTCAATTTCACCAAATCGTTTATATTCATGCCTGGGAAGATTGAGAGAGTGCATAGCAAACCAGTCATTATTGTCGTCTCCTGAAAATGCCGATCGCAACTGATCAAATATACCTTTCTCGAGGTCACTTCCAGTTGCCAAAGGCTGGCTCGGTATCATCCGCATCTTTAATGATCTCCATTGTATATTCTGGGCTTTAAAAGAGCCCGAATTGTTCGTTCTCGCTGGATTTTTCCTTGATAGGTAGTGGTTTGCGCGCTTCGGATTCGTCCTGGATAGCTATCAGTGGCCATTGTCCCAAACGGCGCAAAAACTTAACCTCATCCACTTCAGTAGAAATCTTCACCTCGCCTGGTATCACTAATTCAAAGTCTTTACGTTCAAATCTTTCAGGCAAATCATTACTATCTGCTAGAGTGATGCGTGTCTGAATGCAGTGGTTCCAATTGCATTGTCTCGCGAGCTCTAAGGCTACGTCCTTCGTCTTTCTGTTCCACTTACCGCTTGGCGAAGTAAAAAGTTCCCGCAAGGGTTTCGGACGTGGCGGCTCATCAATGGTAAGTTTATCACCTTGTTCGCGGTGCTCAGCCTCTGCCATCCGGAACGCCACGTAAGCAGACAGTTCCGGATTGCGCAGCTCCTTAGGTAACTGCAGCCAGCCATCACGTACACCGAACAGAATTCCAGCAAGAAGATAACTGGCATCACCATCATCCAATAACTTATGTGAAAACTCCATTAGTTCCGTGCAATTTTCACGCAGACAGAACAATAATAAAGATCTCGAGAAAGGCCCTTTGTGCCGCTCTAGCAGTTCAGTGATTGTTCCGCCGCTGAGGCCATGGATAGCTCGCAAGCCAGCGATCAATTGTTCTAGCTCTTGCTTATTTTTCTTTTCCTGTAGCTGGTCAAGTTGCTCCCCTAGATACTCAAGCACCACATCGATGGACCTTTGCGGGCGTTCCTGCTTCTGGGCAACGACCAGCGCTTGGATAACGCCCCAAAAGAGCTTGGCTGTATCTGCTTGCTCGGATATCTCACTCCCATCCATCCATTTAGGAAGCTCAGACAATATTGGGTTTTTTTTGATTAGGTCACCATCTTCACCACGTGGGTCTCCAGTTGCTAACCAAAAGGCTGCAAGTCCCAGATCACTGCGATTAGCAGTGTGGTACAGCATCGCAAGCATACCGCCAATTGCTTGTCCAGAAGCCGGAAAATAGTCATCGACATTCTCATCCTGCAGCTTCGTTTTTAACGGTACCTCCGTGCCGGGGGAAAACAGCTCTTCCTCAGTCTCAACCTGTTGAGAGATCAAATCGACGTTCGAGACATCATTTGCGGCACTTTTGAATGCTTGCATGTCCTCGTCTGTGCAAAATTTAACGCTCAATAGCAAGGTTATTGGTAATGGCCCTCGGACGATAATAGCAATGTCGTCTTTGCGTTTTCTCTTAACAGGTAATTCGATGA
>CAJWOI010000417.1 GCA_913044255.1 uncultured Alphaproteobacteria bacterium | reverse complement strand
TTGCGATGGACATCATATCTGGTTCCAATTGATAAAGATCGGTACCAAACATCGCGCCAAGTCGACCAAATCCGCAAATTACCTCGTCTGCGATGAATAAAACGTCGTGTTTTTTCAGTACGTTTTGTATTTCTATAAAGTATCCTTCCGGGGGCGTTATCACACCACCCGCGCCCATGACCGGTTCAGCAATAAACGCCGCGACAGTGTCGGGACCCTCTCGTTGAATTAACGCATCTAGTTCTTCGGCTAGACGTTTAGAGAATTCTATCTCAGTCTCCTCATTTTTCGCATACCAGTAGTGGTGCGGAGGAGATACGTGGAGAAAACCATCCAACGGCAAATTGAATGACTGATGGTTGCGCGGAAGACCCGTCATACTTGCTGCCACGGCGGTGACACCATGGTAACCCAGTTTTCGCGAAATGATTTTTTTCTTTTCGGGTTTTCCTCTCAAATTATTGTAATACCAGGCGATTTTCACCTGAGTATCGTTGGCCTCAGAACCCGAATTACAGAAAAAGACCTTACTCATATGATTGGGGGCGAGTTGTAGTACTTTGTCGGCCAATCGAATCGCGGGCTCGTTAGCCATCGAGAAGAAAAGGTGGTAGTAGGCGATTTTTTCGGCCTGCGCCGTAATTGCATCTACCATTTCTTGCCGACCATAACCAATATTGACGCACCATAACCCACCCATGGCATCAAGGTAGTCCCGCCCTCGGTTGTCAGTAACCCTAGCTCCGTGGCCTTTTGTAATTACGACCGGCCCTTGATCCAGGTGGTCAACTATCGAGGTGTACGGATGAAGCAAGCTTTGCTTGTCCATTTCCTCGAGAGAAATGTTGCGGGTGTTGTCAATGCTGGTCATGGCCAGTTATTCCTTTTTGGAAGTAGGGTTAGCATATCTAGGAGATTTCAAATACAGCATCAGATTCTGCTGCGCAATTTCTTGGTAGGGCATTAGTTCCGACGGCGAAGCGCGCGTGACGGCCAGTTTCCCCAAACAACTCCACCATGAGGTCGGAAACGCCATTTGCGATTTCCGGTTGTTGCTTAAACCCATCCACGCAGTTCACAAAAACGCCGATCTTCACACACTGAATAACTCGATCGAGATCTCCGGAGCAAGCCGACTTCAGCTGGGCAATTAAATTCAGTCCGCACACGCGTGCTGCCTGCTTAGCTTCTTCGACCGAAATTTCTGCACCGACCTTGCCGATATGTAAAATTTCACCATTCCAGAACGGAATTTGACCTGCAATGAAAACTAGAGGCCCAGAAATCACGAATGGGACATAATTGGCTGCGGGTGTTGCGGGTTCCGGCAATACGATACCCATCTCATCCAACCGTTGATCAATTTTCCCTGCCATAATCATCTCCTGAGTTTTCGGCAATAATAGACTATTTTTACTGGACGCGGTATTGGATCAAGTCCGTCTTGCTATCAGAGCCCCCTGCAAGGCAAATAGGGGTATTATGGGGCGGGCTTTGGACGCCAACCGAATTATGAAGTGAGATTTTGATGGAACAGGCAACGTTTGGGGCCGGTTGTTTTTGGGGAGTTGAAGCTGCGTTTGGGAAAGTCCCCGGAGTGGTCGAGACGTCGGTTGGCTACTGTGGTGGGCAACTTTCCAATCCGACCTATGAGCAGGTATGTAATGGGACGACAGGCCATGCTGAGGTAGTACGCGTAGTCTTTGATCCCGATCAGGTCACTTATGAGCAGTTGTTAGACTTGTTTTGGGACATCCATGATCCGACTCAAATTAACCGGCAGGGGCCGGATACGGGCAGCCAATATCGAACTATTATTTTTACTTGTACCGAGGCTCAGGGTGTGAGCGCTCGAACGTCCAAGAAGACGCTTGAGCGATCTGGACGGTTTGCCCATGGTATAGCGACTACCATTGAACCTGTGGGGGATTTTTGGATGGCGGAGGACTATCACCAGAAATTTTTTGAAAAGCGTGGTATTGCCTCCTTCGGCCATTGAGCAAAACACGGCAATTCGGTTTACAAGTTTTGTCTATTCGAACAATCGAGACGCCAAAGCTGTTTTTATCAAGCCATAGAGGAAAGAGACGTGGGATACACGGAAATTTTGTATCGAGAAGATGGGCCAATTGGCTGGTTGACCATGAATCGTCCGTATGATGGCAACATGTTTACGCCGACCATGTGTCATGAGATTCGAGATTGTATAAATGATATCCGACGAGAAACACGGACTCGAGTTCTGGTCCTAACTGGGTCTGGAGATCGGTTTTTTTGTATTGGTGGCCGTAAAGAGGGCATGGAGAATACAAATCTGTATGCGGGTGTGCTCCCCACTCTAGAAATTTATGAAGCAATAGATAAAATTCAAAAACCAGTTATAGCCAGCGTAAACGGATTTGCCGTGGGGGGCGGAAATGTGCTGCAGATGGTTTGTGACCTGACCATTGCAAAGCAAAGCGCTATTTTCCGACAAGTGGGGCCGATGATGGGGTCGTTTGATGCTGGGTATGGCACTTGGTATTTGGAGGATTTGGTTGGAAAGAAGCGCGCAAAAGAAATGTGGTTCACCAATCCGAAACTATCGGCAGAAGAGGCTTGTGGAATGGGCCTTATTAATCGGGTGGTTCCGGACGGGGAACTTGAGACAGCGACACGGGATTATGCTTTAGAGGTGGCCGACCGAGGCGCGGTTGCGCTGGCCTCACTAAAGGCCGCTTTCAACGCCCGCCATGGGGGTGTAGGTGGACTCGCCCGTCTAGCGCACGATTTGTTGTTGCGGCAGTACCTCGGTAATGAGGAGGCGTTGGAATTGGGAGCTGCTTTTGGCAAGAAACGCCCTCCCGACACGGATAAATTCGGC
>CAJWOI010000416.1 GCA_913044255.1 uncultured Alphaproteobacteria bacterium | reverse complement strand
GTTTTTCAAGAATCTTTTGTTGTTGATCTGAATATTTCTGCTACCTCTATCGCAGGTCTTTACTTATTCGGTTCTGTTACGGCAGCTGTATTGATTATTTTTGTAGGGCGGTATCTGGATTTGCTTGGTCCGCGCGTGATGTTTGTATTTGTCACGATCTGTTTGGCTTTAGGGGCTTTTTGGTTGTCGTCTGTCAGTTCCGCATGGCAGCTGTATGTTGGTTTTGTCATCATGCGAACTATGGGGCAAGGTGCTTTGCCGTTGATCTCCAGCAACGTGGTATCCATATGGTTTATAAGAAAACGCGCCATTGCTATAGCAGTTTCCGCTCTCGGTGGTTCATTAGCGACCGGAGTTTTTCCCATTTACAGCGCGCTGTTGATTGACGCTGTCGGTTGGAGGAGCGCATGGATACTAATTGGTATAAGTGTTTGCGTGCTGCTTATATTGCCAGTAGTCGTTTTCATTCGCTCTACTCCTGAGTCGATAGGCATTCTTCCGGATGGAGATAATGACGAAAGTGGATCACAGTCATACGATCGTGGAAATGATATTAGCCCGCGTGATCCTGAGCCTTCATGGACTCTAAAGGAAGCTGCTCGTACAAGAACGCTATGGTTTTTGGTCATAGCTGGTTCTACCCATTCTCTAGTGGGAACCGGTCTTATGTTCCATCAAGTATCGATAATGGCAGGTAAGGGCTTTTCGTCTGCCATCGGGGCAAGTGTCTTTGCTGTGATGGCGCCAATGCTGATCGCGGGTCAGTTTCTGAGTGGCTACCTTTCCAGTCGGATTCCACAGCGTTATCTGCTCGCGGGAGGCCAATTAATGATGGTGATTACAATCGGCTTATTGCTCACTGCTACGGATATCTGGCAAATCTATCTTTATGGTGCTGTTATGGGGCTAAATTGGGGTTTGGTTATGAACGCCGTCGTAACTATATGGCCCAACTATTACGGACGCACGAATCTCGGCAGCATCCGAGGTGTTACTAATTTTTGGTTTATGACCGCCTCAGCACTGGGTCCGTTGCCACTAGCTTTGTCGCTTGATCTGACCGGTTCTTATACCCCAGGTTTAATAATCTATTTGGCGATTCCTCCTATGACGGCATTGGCAGCAATATTTGCAGGCATTCCTTCAGTAACTCCTTCAACTTCCATTAGTAAGTAGGTTCTGGGTCGGGGTCCCCATCAAGCTGATATAGCGTCATAATGGGCCGATCAAATAATCTAGGAGAGAGCAATGACTGGGTCGAACGAACTTGCATGGATGCCTGCGCATAAATTGCGCGAGATGATTGCAAATCACCAGATATCGCCGGTTGAGCTCACTCAGGTCTCATTGGATCGCATTGATAAGTTCAACGGTCAGTTGAATGCATTTTTGACCATTATCCCTGAAAAGGCGCTTGAGTCAGCCCGTGGTGCCGAGCGGGATCTTATGAGTGGTAAAAAGCTTGGCCCATTGCACGGGATTCCAATATCTATCAAGGATCTCGAACCTATGGCGGGTGTCCGTTTCACCTCCGGTTCTCTTATTTATAAAGATCGGATTGCTGAGAGTGATTCTCTTTCTGTAAAACGTATAAAAGACGCAGGTGGAGTGATTCTCGGCAAAACCAACACATCTGAGTATGGTCACATAGGCACGAATGAAAACCGGTTGGGCGACGCGTGCCGTAACCCTTGGGACACGGAACGGACAAGTGGTGCGTCCAGCGGGGGGGCTGGTTCCTCTGTCGCTGCTGGGATTACCGCATTGGCACAGGGTAGTGATGGGGCAGGATCAGTGCGTATCCCATCGGCTTTCTGTGGCATTTTTGGTATAAAGGCAACGCAAGGTCGGGTGCCTCGCTACTCGACAGGTATTGATAGCTGGCACTGGTTTAACTACTCCAGCATTGGACCGATGGCACGCGACGTGACTGACGCTGTCATATTGCTCGAGGTTCTGTCCGGACCGGATTCCGATGCTGAACACCTGACTATCCAGGAAGATCCTCCGGACTATATGAGAGCTCTAGGACGTGGTGTGAAAGGCCTCAAAGTTGCTTATTCCCCTGATATTGGCGGCGTGGCAGTAGACCCAGAGGTCCGCGAGATTGTTAGCCATGCGGCGAAGGCGTTTGAGGAGATGGGCGCTGTGGTCGAAGAGCCGGGGTTCAGGATCGACTCTCCTGAAGCGATGCTCGACCTATTGATGACCATCTGGCGCTGCCGCTCATACGCGTTGAATGGTGCACTTTTGAAACAACGAGAACTTTTAACAGACTATTTCCGCGATGGTCTTGAAGGTGGCCAGAAGGTTACCGGGGATCAACTATGGCACGCCTACTCTCGTTTGGAGTTTTATCGAAACTACATTCGGGAATTTTTTGAGAATTACGATTTGTTGTTGACACCAACGCTTGCTACACCCGCCTTCAAGATTGACGAACATCCCGCGGTGATCGATGGCGTAAAAGTGCCGGATAAATTGTGGGGTTTCACTCCCTTTACTTACCCATTTAATTGGAGTGGAAATCCTGCTGCTACCGCTCCGGCTGGCTTCTCGGTTGATGGACTTCCTATCGGTTTGCAGATTGTGGGTCGCTGGGGCGACGAAGAGACAGTGATAGCTGCTTCCAAGGCGTTCGAAGATGCAAGGCCCTGGGCGGATAAGTTCCCAACTGAATTCAAATAGGTCTGCAATACCGTTTGGCCGATTTTGTATCCATATATTTGATTGTTAAACATTTGTGGACTGCACATATCGTTTTACCATTGTCTAGACTTGCCGCGGTGTTCTAAAAATCTTAGGTGTGAAGGAGACCACAAATGCCAGATCTGGAAGTACGTCGATTGGGTCGTACCTCGATGAAACCG
>CAJWOI010000415.1 GCA_913044255.1 uncultured Alphaproteobacteria bacterium | reverse complement strand
TGTAGCGCCCTCTGCCTCTGTAGCGCCCTCTGCCTCTGTAGCGCCCTCTGCCTCTTTAGAGCTCTCTGCCTTTACAGTGTCCACCGGCTCTACCTTTTCCGTAGTTGGCGGGCCCTTGGACACACGATTCTTGCTCTCATCGCCAGAGCCACTTGACCGACCGACCGTCTCTCGCCGAGAGCGCTCCTCTCGGGTGGTGCGGCCCTGCATGATTACTGATGGATTCTCATCGAAAGCGTCTGTGCGGACAGTGAGGTAACGAAGAACATCCTCATGAAGACGCATGTTACGCTCCATTTCGGATACAGCATCGGCCGGTGCATCGATATGAAGCATAGCGTAATGACCTTTGCGGTTCTTCTTTATGCGGTATGCTAAAGTTCTCAGCCCCCAATACTCAGAGCGCGCCACCGAACCACCGTGCTCTACCACGATACCACCAAGTCGCTCCACCAACGACTCGGCCTCCTGAGCCGGAATGTCTTGGCGCGCGATAAACACAGTCTCATAGAGCGGCATTCCCAACTCCTCGTAGTTTTTATGCTCTAGTTTGGGACGACGCTCCGCCCTGCTCAGTCACCAGCAACGGACCTTCCGTCGCAGACCAACTTAGGCCGCCAGCTCCAAGCACAACCGGCCGTGACGGCGCACTATAGAGAAATTTCGTTTTGGTGCAAGCCGATGAAACAAGACATGCACTGAAATACCAAGTCAAAGCTTGACACCAAAAACTACAGGGGGCAATCCATTGGCGGTAAACACTGGCAATAGTTAAAATCGTGCACAAGGAGTAGCACATGTCCCGTGCGTTGATTTTCCCTGGTCAAGGCTCTCAGCGGGTTGGCATGGGTAAAGAGATCTATAATGCTTTCGGTATTGCAAGACAGGTGTTTGAAGAGGTGAATGACACACTCGGCCAGAATCTGAGCCGTTTGATGTTTGAAGGACCCGAAAACGAGTTGACTTTGACCGAGAATGCTCAACCTGCCTTGATGACCGTGTCAATCGCAATAGTCCGCGTCCTCGAACAGGAGAGTTCACAGGCAATTTCCGACGTCGCCGAATTCGTAGCTGGGCATTCGCTAGGAGAGTATTCCGCGCTTGCCGCAGCGAACGCAATCTCTCTCCCTGATACCGCTCGATTACTCAAGTGTCGTGGTGTAGCAATGCAAAACGCGGTGGCAATTGGTGATGGTCGAATGACAGCCATTCTTGGTCTCGGGCTGGATGAGGTCGTTAAAATTGCGGAAATGGCGAGCGATAAAGGGGTTTGTGAAATTGCCAATGACAATGCGCCAGGTCAGATTGTGCTTAGCGGACAATCTGCTGCAATTGAGCGCGCCATGACGCTGGCTAAGGAAAATGGCGCTAAACGTGCGTTAACATTAGACGTCAGCGCCCCGTTTCACTGTGCACTCCTCCAGCCTGCAGCAAAAATTATGGACGAAGCACTGGCCTCAGTTCCAATTAGGTCACCCCACCCACCACTAATTTCTAATGTAATAGCTGAGCAGGTGAACCAGCCTAATCAAATTCGCAATTTGCTTGTCCAGCAAGTAACCAGCCGGGTCAGATGGCGCGAAAGTGTGCTTTGGATGAAATCCAAGGGAGTAGATAATCTTGTAGAGGTCGGCACCGGTAAAGTCCTGACAAATCTTTCCCGACGGATTGATAACGAAGTCTCCGGTTATTCCATCGAGAAACCGGACGATTTAGACCAATTGCTGAGTTCAATTTGACTTCTCACATCGCACCGGAGATCTTTTAACATGTTTCATTTGACCAATAGAAATGCGTTGATTACTGGAGCATCGGGCGGAATTGGAGCATCGATAGCTCGCGCGTTTCACGAGCAAGGTGCAAACGTAACCCTCTCAGGAACACGGGAAACAATACTTAAAGAGATATCTAGCGAACTTGGTGAACGCGCGCACGTAGCTTCATTTGACCTCACGGATGGCGACGCATCAGCCAACCTTATCGAAACCGCTTACGCCAAAATGGGTGGTGTCGATATCTTGGTAAATAACGCTGGCATAACGAGAGACAGCCTGGCTCTACGCATGAAAGACGAAAACTGGTATGACCTGCTTGAAATAAACCTTACCGTCGCATTTAAACTTTCGCGCGAGGTGCTGCGTGGCATGATCAAACAGCGCTGGGGGCGCATCATCAACATAAGTTCGATCGTGGCGCTAACAGGTAACGCCGGTCAGGCCAACTACTCTGCTGCTAAAGCCGGCCTGATTGGTCTAACAAAATCCCTTGCGGCAGAAACTGCAAAACGAGGCATCACAATCAACGCAATAGCGCCGGGGATGATAGATACACCTATGACCCAAGCTCTCACACAGCAGCAACAAGAAGCCCTGCGGGAACAAATACCAACAGGAAATCTAGGTCTTCCAGAGGATATCGCCGCTGGGGCAGTCTTTCTTGCTTCGGACGAGGCGGCCTACATCACCGGAGAAACCCTGAACATTAATGGCGGAATGGTGATGATCTGATCGCAATCAGACTTGCCAATCGAAGTTGTCAGCCTTGCTAGTAAAGCGAGGAGAAGTGTGGTACCAACCATGCTGACAGCGGTTTTCGTGTGCCTAGCTTCTCCCGATAAACTGGTGTCATAATTCCGGTTACTGCCTCTCAACGGAAAATCGAAACCGCATTCTAAGGGGCACATTAATACTAAAAGGGGTTTGTCCATGAGTGATGTCGCGGATCGGGTAAAGAAAATTGTCGCCGAACACCTAGGCGTCGATGAGGGAAAAGTCGTCGAGACCGCCAGCTTCATCGATGATCTTGGCGCCGATAGTTTAGATACAGTCGAATTAGTCATGGCTTTCGAAGAGGAATTCAGTTGCGAGATACCCGATGAAGCAGCAGAAAAAATTATTACTGTGAAGGATGCGATC
>CAJWOI010000414.1 GCA_913044255.1 uncultured Alphaproteobacteria bacterium | reverse complement strand
CCTCAAAATGATGATGGGCCACACCAAGTACAACGTCTCCATACATTTGGATGAATCGACGATAACTATCGTAAGCAAAACGTTCATCTGCGCTTTGAAGCGCCAGTCCCGTCACAGTCTCATCATTGAGACCAAGATTTAGAACAGTGTCCATCATCCCTGGCATGGAAGCACGGGCGCCCGAACGAACTGAAACCAAAAGTGGATTCGTTTTGTTTCCGAACCCAGCCTCTACCGACATTTCGATCTCCACCAAAGCCTTTGCAACCTGTCCTTTAAGATCGGCGGGATAATTGTAGTCGTTGTCATAAAAAGCGCCGCACACTTGCGTCGTCAGAGTAAAACCAGGAGGCACCGGTAAATCCAGGTTACTCATTTCGGCAAGATTAGCGCCCTTGCCACCCAACAGGTCACTCATCTCCGAGTTGCCGTCGGCACACCCTGCAGCAAACGGATATACCCACCTAGTTAGTACCTGACTCATACGCCGGTCACCCTTTAATCAACGAAAAATCGGCCACAGTTTTAAATGAATCACGAATTTCTCCAAGTAAGTACAATCGATTTTGGCGTAACGCTGCGTTTTCACAGTTCACCGTTACCTGGTCAAAGAAGGCATCCACGGGCTCTTTAAGATCAGCGATGGCTTCCATCGCAGATGCATAATCCTCACCCTCTAATGCCCTGCCAAGTTTGTCTCTGAGCGAAATGAGATCTGCAAACAGCACCTTCTCTTCCTGCTGCACAAGCATTTCAGCGTTCACATCGGCGTTGTATGTGACCTTGTCTTTTTTTTCCTCTATCTGCACAATATTTGAGGCGCGATTGTAGGCACTAAGCAGATCGACACCCGCCGTAGAAGCTAAAAACTCCTTTAAAGCATTTGCACGAGCCACCATTCTCCATAGGTCATCTTCTTCAGTTACCGCAAAGACGGCGGATACCACGTCATGACCATAGTCCAATTCGCGAAGGTGCACTTTAAGCCGATCAGTTATAAAATCGATCAAAATCCTTACACACTCCGATCGATCTCCTAAGACGCCTAATTTATAACTTTTATGCGATTCCATTATCACCTCAGTCAGAGGCAGGCGTAGGTCATTTTCCATGATCAATCGAATCACCCCAAGCGCTGCTCGACGAAGCGCATAGGGGTCCTTAGAGCTCGAGGGCCGTCCTCCAACACCAAACATACCAACCAGAACATCAATCTTGTCAGAGAGCGCCAAAGAAACCGAATTTGGAGCTTTTGGACAAACATCACTTGGCCCAAGCGGGGAATAGTGATCTGCAATGGCCGCAGCTACTGACGCGTTTTCTCCCTGCTGGAGAGCATAATATTTACCCATGACTCCCTGCAATTCAGGGAACTCGCCTACCATTTCAGTCACCAAATCAGCCTTACAAAGCAACGCCGCCCGCTCCACCATATCCGCGTTGGCCTTAGGTACACGTTGCGCGATTTTGACACCCAATTTGGCAAGCCTCATTACCTTGTCCGACATTGAACCGAGTTTAGCGTGAAACGTAATTTCGCCGAGTCGTTTGGAAAAATCATCAAGCAAAGTCTGTCTGTCTACATCCCAGAAGAATTTCGCGTCGTATAGACGAGCCCTGAGAACCCTCTCATTACCAGCCACAATAGCCACACCGCCATCGTCGGACGTTAAATTTGACACCACGACAAAACGAGGAGCTAGGAGTCCATCCCGTTGGTAGAGAGGTATATATTTCTGGTGACGCTTCATCGAAGTCACGAGCACTTCATCAGGTAAAGTTAAGAATGTTTCAGAGAAGGAGCCCAAGAGAACTACCGGCCACTCGACGAGACCTGTGTTCTCATTCATCAAAAAATCATCCGTATGCAACAACAGTCCATGTTCCTCGGCTAGGTCATTTGCATTTTGCACGATAATTTTTCGCCTTTCCTCCGCCTTTACAATTACGAAAGAGTTTCTCAATTTTTCCGTATAGTCACTGAAATTTTTCACCGCCAAAAACTCGTGCGCCAAAAATCGATGTCCGCGTGTTTTGTTGGTGAATCTAATTACAGCTTCACTAGAGCCCGCCAATCCGTTACCAGTACTAATATTTCCTTTCACCAAACGCCCATCAAAAACACAAAGAATTGAGTGGATTGGCCGCACCCATTTCAGGGTTCCGGACGCCCAGCGCATGGACCTGGGCCATCGCAGTTTCGTTACGGCATCATGAATAATCCCAGGTAACAGCTCCTTTGTTGAGCAACCTTTTACCAAGCGCTTTACAAAATAAAACTCCGAGCCCTTAATTTCTCTCTTTTCGATATCGGGATGACTCAACGATTCACATCCAGCCGATTGAAGAAACCCCAGGATCGATTTCTCAGGAGCGCTCGCCTTTGGCCCCTTCCTCTCCTCAATTCGGTCTGATTGACGAGTCTGAAGACCTTTTATTACCAAAACCAGTCTTCTTGGTGTCACTTGAGCCTCAGCTAAGTCAAAAAATAACCCCTGATCCCTTAACTTCGCGCAAAAAAGCCCTTTGAAATCTTCGGCGGCGGAATGCTGCAACCGCGCCGGAATTTCTTCGGACAGCACTTCGAGTAGTAGCTCAGGCATTATTCTGCATCAGTCATCAGAGTGGGATCAGATTCTAGAGCCAGATATGTCTCACAACACTTTTTAGCAAGGGTCCGCACTCGGGCAATATAGGCTTGTCGCTCAGTTACACTTATAACTCCACGAGCGTCTAGCAAATTGAACAAGTGGCTGGCAGCAATGCATTGATCGTAGGCTGGAAGTGGTAATTCCACTGCCAAAAGCGATAAACATTCGGCTTCAGTATCCTCAAAATGACGCCGAAGTACCGTCACATTGGCGTAGTCAAAATTGTATTGTGAGTATTGCCGCTCAGCCTCTAAAAATACCTCCCCGT
>CAJWOI010000413.1 GCA_913044255.1 uncultured Alphaproteobacteria bacterium | reverse complement strand
TTTTAGCCATAACTAAAACATTCGCACCGATCTCTAACGCACGAAGCGCCGCCGCCGTATCAGTAGTCATATACGGATTGCCAGTCCCTCCGGCGAAAATCACAACACGACCTTTTTGTAAATGTCTGATAGCCCGACGGCGAATGTAAGGTTCTGCAACTGAAGGCATTGCGATAGCTGACTGCGTCCTAACAGTCACTCCAACATTTTCAAGGGCATCTTGGAGTGCGAGAGCGTTCATTATCGTAGCGAGCATTCCAGCGGAATCAGCGGTCGAGCGATCCATACCTGTTTGTTCGTAATCGGCTCCACGCCAGATATTGCCACCCCCTACAACCACCCCAACTTCCACACCCAAATCAACTATGCTTTTTATCTGACACGAAATGAATTTAAGTGTGCCAGCATCCATGCCGAAGTCTCGTTCACCTTTAAACGATTCTCCCGACATTTTCAGAATTACTCGTGAGTATTCTGGTTGATCCATGACTCATTACCTTCTATAAAAAAAGCCCGACTAATTTGTCGGGCTTCTATTGCACGGGCTAATCACCAAGTTCAAATCGAGAAAAGCGTCTTATACGAATATTCTCACCAAGTTTCCCTATCGACTCTTTCACTAGATCTGTAATCTTCATAGTTGAATCACGAATGTATTCCTGCTCAATTAACAATTCTTCATCCTTAATGTCTTCAACGTCTTCAGGAATTGAAGCTCGATCTAGGTAACTAGGATTCATAGCTGCAACCTGCATTGCAATATTACGACCTAGAATCCCGAAATCATCAGTCCGGGCAACAAAGTCGGTTTCACAGTTTAATTCAACCATTGACCCAACACGTCCACCAGTATGAATATAAGAAACCACGAGACCTTCGGATGTCGAACGGTCTGCCTTTTTTGCGGCTGAAGCTAATCCCTTTGCATTCAAAATAG
Source organism: uncultured Alphaproteobacteria bacterium (assembly GCA_913044255.1). GTDB lineage: Bacteria > Pseudomonadota > Alphaproteobacteria > UBA7887 > UBA7887. The sequence goes on along the minus strand of CAJWOI010000413.1, from coordinate 1,987 downwards.
ATTCAGCTTTTGCAATATCGCCTTCTGATTCTTCGAGTGCCCTTTTAGAATCCATAATCCCGGCACCCGTCTTATCGCGTAGTTCTTTAACTTGTGCAGCTGTAACTGGCACTTGTGCACCCTCTTAGACTATTCACTGGTAACAAAAAATCTACAGTTATCTAGATATTTCAAAGTAGCTATCACGGATGATAGCTACTTTGAGTCATCTGCTTTAGCTTCTGTTTTTGACGTAGCAGTTTTTTTAGAAGCGGTTTTTTTTGCCGCTGCCTTCGATTTGCTTTTAGGTTTAGGAGCCTTGGACTCAGCCTTAGGAGCCTTGGACTCAGCCTTAGGAGCCTTGGACTCAGCTTTTTTAGAATCCGCCGCCTCTTTAGCTGCACGCTCCGCGGCAGCAGCTTGTGCTGTTGCTCTAGCCGCGGCTTCTTGGGCCTCCAGCTCAGCCTCAGCAGCCATACGTTCTTCACGAGCCAATTTGGCTGCTGCTTTCCCAGATGCGATCGCTTCGGTAATGTGTCGAGTGATCAACGTAATAGAACGAACAGAATCGTCGTTACCAGGAATGGGATAGTCAACTTCGGTAGGGTCACAATTAGTATCAACAATTGCCACAATAGGAATGCCAAGTTTTTTGGCTTCAGCTACTGCAATTTGTTCTTTTTCAATATCAACAATAAACAGAACTTGAGGCAATTTTTCCATCTCTTTGATGCCACCAAAGAACTTATTCAAACGTTCAACTTCAGCAGCCAACATCAAAGATTCTCTCTTGGTCTGTGCGACCACAGTGCCTTTGGCGAAGGCATCTTCCAAATAAACTAACCGTTCAATCCGAGCTTGGATGGTTTGAAAATTCGTCATCATTCCACCCAGCCATCGCTGGTTGATGTACATGGCGCCGACTCTGTCGGCCTGTTCGTTAATGGCACCTTGAGCCTGGGCCTTCGTCCCGACCAACAAACACTCCCCACCCTTAGCAACAATCGTTTCAATAAACTCCTTAGCGGTATTTAAAGAAGTGAGTGTCTTAGATAGGTCGATGATGTGTGCACGTGATCGCTTCCCGAAGATGTATTCGCTCATCTTCGGATTCCACCGCTTGGAAGGATGCCCAAAATGGACCCCAGCAACGAAAAGCGAACGCAGGTCGAGAGGCGCCAGAGTCTCATCTTCCCCTGTCTTTTCAGGGGTGCTCTGTGGAGTCTCCGCTGTTGTCAATTACTCGCCTCTTCATACCGACTCAACAACTTTAGAATCGGGCTTGTAATAAAAATACGATCACACGCAACAAGGCGCGGGAATTACCCGCGCCACCGATCTTACGTTAGATCAAACTTTATTCTATCACAGCTCAAGTTCAAAACTCGAACACACGTCAATCCCAAATCTTAGGTGTCGACCAGAGGTAAAAGCCATCCGTTCTGAGCGGCAAAGGCAACCGCATGTGCGCGGTTGCGAGTGTTTGTCTTCTCGAAAATCTTAACAAGGTAATTCTTGATCGTTTGCTCACCCAATCCGACTAACTCACCAATATCTTTACTTGTCTCTCCTTGTGCAACTAATTGAAGGATTCGCATTTGATGATCAGTTAATCGATTCTCAACCTTATCGGTTCGTGCCCTAACATCTCGCCGGTCAGATAACTCTCGCAAGACTTGAACGGCAGTATCTTTTCGCGACGCCACCTGTTTCAACAATGGACTGCCGGGGTGCTCCACCAGAGAGCAAATAGTTTCTTCCAGTTCCTGAGCATTTATCGATGCAGTTACGTAGGCCCACGCACCGGCATTAACTGCTTTCATCATCATTTCACTTGAACGTTCAACTCCAATAAATAAAAGCTTCGGTTGAGGGGTTGCCTCTAATTCCTGATATGAAATTTGCTCTGGGACCTGATCAATAATGCGAACATCAGACGGAGTGTTATATCCGATACTACTTTTAACTACAGAAAACCGAGCACTCCTGGCTAGTAGATTATTTAAGT
>CAJWOI010000412.1 GCA_913044255.1 uncultured Alphaproteobacteria bacterium | reverse complement strand
ATTGGCGACGGGGAGGCAAGATGGAGTCCGCCTTCATTTCTCCCAAACGACCCAAAGTCAGAAGGTATTCTTTTCTTCGATGAATTGAACGCTGCGCCTCCGTTAGTCCAGGCGAGCCTATATCAGCTCACTTTGGATCGGAAAGTTGGCGAATATGACCTACCAGATGGGTGGCGTATTATCGCCGCCGGAAATCGTGCCGAAGATGCATCAATTGTGTTCCGGATGCCGGCTGCCTTAACAAATAGATTCATCCATTTGGATTTTGAAGTCGATGTTGACGATTGGATCGCGTGGGCGTTAGATCATCAAATACACCCCCTTGTCATTGGCTTTATCCGTACCCGCCGCGAACTGCTGTTCGATATGAGAAATATTGAACGCGCCTTTCCAACTCCACGTTCGTGGGAGATTTTGTCTGACACCCTTAAATCTTTGGGTTCTCCCGAAGACGCCGCCGATGTTCTTATCGGAATTGTTGGTGAGGGTGCCGCTATTGAGTTTCTCGGATTTTGCGACGACACAATTTCGGAGGAGCTCATTAAAGAAATCATCAAAGATCCAACTCAAACAAAATTACCTTCTGAGCTCGGTAATACGTATGCGCTCATTAGCTATTTGTCTTCCCGGTCTAAGGAGACAAAAGTAATGAAGGCTGCGGCAAAGTTACTTAGCCGCCTCAACCCAGAAATGGCAGTTCTTCTGGTTCGCGATATCATTCGTGTAAATCCGAAAATCGTATCAGAAGCCGGTTATCTAAAATTTGTCGAACAGCATAGTGATTTATTGACGTGATCACGGAGTTGCCGCCAAGCGTGTCTCGATCCCGTTTACAGTTAATGCTTGGTCATCCATTTCTGGCGAATGCGGTCGCGAGATTCCCTGTGGTAGATGCTTCGGACTTAGACTGGTGTAATACCATGGCGACAGATGGCTATTACATCTTTGTCAACTCTGACTTTTGTGATGATTTGAACGAACAGGAAATTATGGGTGTCTTAGCCCATGAGATCTTGCATTGTATTTTAGGCCACTTAGACCGCCGTGGGGAAAGAGAGAAAACTGTTTGGGGGATGGCAATTGATTACGCCACAAATGCACTACTTCTCGAAGCTGGCCTCACTTTGCCCAAAGACCGCCTGCATGATAAAAAATTCAGGGGTATGACAGCCGAAGATATTTACGAGCTCCTCCGAAAGGAAGGAATTGAAGGTGCGAAAGATGGGGATGGCAATGAGTTTGAGGCCGATATTCACACTGCTGGACTCGATCGCCACATTGACCCGGGTGACATAGAGGGAGCGCCTCAGCGTAATGTAGAATTTCCCACCGCAGTTGAACGTCAGCGACTTCGAATATCTTTGACCAAGGATCTTACCAGCCAATTGCCGGGACGAGAAAGTGGCTATTGGAATGATGAAATCACGAAAGCGACCACTACTCAGATTTCTTGGGAAAAGCTCCTTGCAAGATTTGTTTCCGGGCTGCGCAGGAATGATTATCGGATATTTCCCTTTAACAAGAAACATTTATGGCGCGGCCTGTTTCTGCCGAGCATAGGCGCACCAGGGCCAGATCTTCTTGTGGTCGCTGTAGACACATCCGGTTCTATGGACCGCGAAATACTATCTAAAGTGCTGGCTGAGATTGATGGTTTGCGGAGTCAAACTGAATGCAAATTGACGCTTATTGAATGCGATGCAGAAGTAAAGGAAACTGACGTTTTTGAATCTTGGGAACTGACCACCGTGAATTTTGCGGTAAGAAAATTTAGAGGACGCGGTGGAACGAGCCTTAAACCACCGTTTGATTGGGTGAAAAAAACTTTGTTGGAAGGAGGACAGATCCCGGATGCTTTAATTTATCTTACTGATGGATATGGTGAGTTCCCTGAGACGCCACCTCTATATCCATGCTTGTGGGTTGTTCCAAAAGGCGGAGTAAAAAAAGTACCGTTTGGAGAAGTGATACATTTGCAATGAGTTTAGATCTGTTGCGTCTGGGATAATCCAATAATATATATATGTTTCTGAGGGGCATCGTTGACCAAGCCAACGAAGCGCTAAATACCTGTTTTAGCGTGGCCGCTGTTAAGGTGGATAGGGATGGCACCCTCCAGCCGCTTTCAACTGATTGCCTTTGCATACCAGTCCACTACTGCCGAAAGGCCACTGGCCGCCTCTTGTAAATTGTCGTATTCAAATTCCCCTGTATCATGGTGTGAAAGTATTTTACCTACAAACTTCCCATCATCAGTTCTGTCAATTAATGCTAAAGGGCAGACATCCAGGCAGTCGTAGAGAACAAAATTGCAATCTAAACTTTCCCAGCCCAAAAAGTTATCATCCCCTGCTAGTTCGATAACCCAGTATCGACGTCCGCGATAAGCTATACAATTGTTGCCTACATCAGGCCGTGTGTATTTCATGCTCAAGTCTTGGTTGCTATCGCCAGGTGTCTATCTGCTATTATACCACCAAATAGTGTTGGATTACAGAGTGCCTTAAATTATTCTGGTGTATCACTCAGCCCAAGCTTGGCCCATCACGAAATAGGTAGCTCGGAAAAGTTTGTTAATTTGGTGAAATGGGTGTACGGCCCCAGCCAATGAGTTCCTCTTCATAGCAAGCGAACCCAACAATCCCTATATCACTTAGGCTTTCGATTTGAAACTGAATGTGGTTGGGTAGGTCAATAGCAGCACAAATTGCTTCTCCACCGCCCCGTTCTTGCAATATTTTTGGTGGGAGTTCATCACCCCAGTCAGCGTCAAATTCAAGATTTGCTTCCTTGTTAAATCGCTCGCTACGGAAGAAGAACTGTCCCAGACCAAATACATACAGCAGATGTTTACATCCCGCGATATCGCCATCCTTATTGTGTGTCTAACGTCAGCGCCTATGGCACCAGTTAGTCGTATTTGATAAGAGAGGGTTT
>CAJWOI010000411.1 GCA_913044255.1 uncultured Alphaproteobacteria bacterium | reverse complement strand
GATCAAGCGGTTCCGTTCTGGAAAAAGGTCCAGAAGCTCGGTGGGGGTATACCTGAGCATGCCGTGATCACCGCCGAGGCATCAAAAGCTCTGGACAGGATAACGCGCTGATCCGTTTCGCGCCGTTGGGCAAGCGTTGGCCGGGGGATGATAGCAGATGGCCCCCAAAATGTCGGAAGTTAGGAACGGAAAGATTAAGCGGCGGCGTCCGGCTGTGGTGAGGGGTATGGAGTATGATGTTTTTGGGTTGTGAGCCTATCACTGCTTGCCATGAAAAAACGTGACGGGAAGGGAAAACAAAGGAAAGCTAATGAAAACAATGCCTTAGAAGAGAATATCCTGAATATGGGAAAAGCCGGATTTTGGGCAAACAAAAAGCCCGTAACACATTGATGTTACGGGTTTAATTTTGGTTGCGGGGGTAGGATTCGAACCTACGACCTTCAGGTTATGAGGGTAATTTTACAGCCTGTAAGGAGTTGATCTAATTAAGGGCTAGTCTTTTCGTGGTCCCTATGTGGTCCCATAGCTTTGAGTAAAGTTTTCAATAACCTACTCGGCCCATTCCACTGAAATGCAGTCCGTCGAAAAGAATAGCCTTCAAAATAAAAAAACCAAAACAAGAACCACCGAGACCGATAACGCCACACCAGAAACCATTATGCTCGTCTTTTTTGCATTTATTACGAAAAGCTAATGATGACCAGTAGACGCCTCCGAAGAGACAAAATAAACCAAACGGCACACCCACTATATACTGAAGAATTGGACCCATTTTATCGAACCTCTAATTTTGCAAATCGCACTTGTTTGAGGACCTTTTCCAAATAGTTGCTGCTTGTTTCAAATCATAGCTTTTTTGTCGCTGCCAGTTTCCTTGAAAACTGTATGTTACGTGCAACACTTCCGGGTTCTTGAAATCAATTGGATCGACAAAATGAATTTGATCGCCCTGCTCAATTAACTTCGTTTTGATCGGCTTGCCGCCCAATAGTGCTGACCCGGATAACATAGGCAGGAAATCCCTCGTCGCTTTCCCTTTATAACTCGTTACCCATAAGCCAGTTACTGCTCTCAGTCCGTCTCTATTCCTTGTAATTCCAAAGTTGAAGACGGCATTAATATTTTTAGTCTTAAAAGTTTCAGGCTGGGCTATTAGCGAACATAAAGTGCCAGCCCCAATGGTAGATTTCTCCAATTTCCATGCACCCAACGTGTCCAGAACCGTTACAGTTTCTGCACTCGCTGGATTTACAAAGATCATGTAAGCAAAGACACCATACGGAAGCCAATTTTTTTTCACTCCATAAATTCCCCGGCTATACGGTCCATTGCCGTCTTGTGATCATCAGACGGGAACAGATGCCCGTAACGGTCCATCGTCACTGCAAGGCTACTATGCCCAGCGAAGGTTTGAACAGAGTAGAGTTTCTGCGCCTCACCCCAAACTTTTTAGTGACGCAACCCACTATTGAGGCTGTCGATCCATTCGCATCTTGCTGGTCCAAACTTAACAGCGATGTAAGGATAGCGAGACGGGGGGCACATGGACTGGAAAAAAGCTCCCCTCCCCCTAGTATGGTCTACCTCTTAAACCGAGACCAAAAAAAACCAACGTGTAAAGTTTGGAGGGTGTTACTTGATGTCCGCTTTCGGGGGTAAAGCGGAAGTAATTTACCGTTCCCGAAAGAGTCCGCTAATAGCCATCTGCAGACATCAAGCTAAGTACGAGTTTTGACGGTCCAAGCAATCTCATTGTTTTCATTGAACCTAACAAGCCGACGATGCTAGGGCTAATCTCACAAGGGGATCGGATTTAGAATTGTACGATTTGCTCTTTGATGTCACCAATAGCGGCCGAACGTTTTCAGGCGAGCCGGGGCGAAGTGCGCATGTCGTTTTTCAATGATTTCAAGCTCGAGACCATTTCCGTTGACGGGGGGGACGTCCGTTTGCGCCACGGCGGGTCAGGCCCGCCCTTATTATTGGTTCATGGAAATCCGCAAACTCATGCCATGTGGCACGCTGTAGCGCCGAAGTTGGCCCAACGTTTCACTCTCATCTGTCCTGATTTGCGTGGCTATGGGGGTTCCTTTAAGCCTGCCGCAACCCCCGATCACGCCCCCTATGCGAAGCGCGAGATGGCATTCGATCTGGTTCAGCTCATGGACCACTTCGGTTACGATACTTTTATGATCGGCAGCCACGACCGGGGCGCGCGGGTCGCCCACCGATTGGCCATCGACTATCCTGATCGTATCAGGATGCTCGCTGTTCTGGATATAATTCCGACCATTGAGCATTTCGAACGAGCCGATATGGCCTTTGCTATGGGATATTACCATTGGTTCTGGTTTGCCCAACCGCATCCATTTCCTGAGAATATTATCAATGCTGCGCCGGATGATTGGTTTAGAGCGCATACCTCGCGTGAGCCAAAGGACCCTGACTTCTTTCATCCGGACGCCTTAAGCGACTATATGGCCGCGGCGCGCAATCCAGACGTCATTCTGGGCATGTGTGAGGATTACCGCGCTGCGGCAACCATCGATCTGGAACATGACCGGATTAGCCGCGCCGCAGGTTTGAAGATCCGATGCCCTCTGCTTGTGCTGTGGGGTGCCAAGGGCAAGATCGGCCAATGGTATGACCCATTGGCCATTTGGCGGCAGTATTGTACGGCGGAGGTAACTGGCGGCGAGGTGAATAGCGGTCACTACCTGGCCGAGGAAGCACCCAACGATGTGCTGTCACATTTTAAGTCGTTCTTCAGCTAACAAAACTTTCATATGTTCTCCTTTGGGTCAAAAATAGACTCTTTGTGACCACCCTCAAAATGTCCGCTTTTGGGGGGTGGTCTCAACTGATCGACGCAACACTTTATCTTAAACGCAAAGATGGAGTGTCTGCATATGAAGCAAGGATATCGTCGAGGATT
>CAJWOI010000410.1 GCA_913044255.1 uncultured Alphaproteobacteria bacterium | reverse complement strand
TATGGGTAACAAAGTATATCGCACTGATACTCAGGGAACTATAAAACTCACTTTGAAAGATGGTGGAGGCTGTAATATCAGCAAAAATCAATGATCGATAAGTATCTTGATGCATATGGAGTTCAAGCACGGTTGCGGCCAGCTTTGTTAGCTTTGTTTCCAATTTTCATAACAGTAGCAGTCTGGTTGCCAGCCCTCTACGAATTTTGGACAGGTCTTGTTGGCTTAGCGGTTGCTTGCGGTATTACAACCGCATTCACCCACATTGCACGAGCGCGTGGTCGGATAGTACAGCAAGAATTGATTAAAGAATGGGGTGGGTTACCGACAACTCTTTGGCTGAGGCAGTCAAATGACAACTTAGATCTTCAAACAAAGCAACGTTATTTTGCCTTTCTAGAAAATAATGTTCCGAATTGGACAGCCCCAACTGAAAATGAAGAAGCTGCTAATCTAAATAAAGCGGATCAAATTTATGGATCAGCAGTACGTTGGCTTCTTGAATATAGCCGGGATGTAAAAAAATTTCCGTTGATACTTAAAGAGAATATTTCATACGGTTTTCGGAGAAATGCGCTGGGTATTAGAATTTATGCGATATTTTTTGCAACAATAGCCATTGGGATTGACTTATATTTACTTTTCGGTGCCACCACGAAAAATTTAGCTGGTAATTTTCCTGCACAAGTTACAGCACTCGTAGTTTCTGTACTTTTATTATTGTGGTGGTTCTTTGCTGTAAATCAGTCTTGGGTTAGAGATGCTGCTGATGCATACGCTCGTGCCTTACTTGCTGCATGCGATACCACTTCTCCTCCTGCATAGCGCCAAACTGCCCGACAAACCTTGTATCACGCTTACCGTTTTAGACTTGTATGGCAGCTACAGTAATATTCTGTTCGGCAATCTCGCTGCCCTTGTTTTAAAGGGGGTAGCTTTGATCGTTCCACTTTCTTTCCGGCGCGAGACTTTTCCCAGTAACCGCGGCCGGGAACGGGAATATCAGCTTTTCAACAAGCCTTGGATAATCCTACATCTGAAATTCCAAATTTCTTCGATAGACGTGTCATTGGTTCTGACCAAACCAACTCATAAAGAAGATCACGGGAAATTTTATGACAGGCCATTTGCTTCACCTCCAAATCATTATTCCTCATTTCTTTAATATGAGGCTTGTAAAAGCGACCGTTTTAGAGCCCGCTACCCACGTAGCACTGCGCCACCAGACAAGCCTTGTATCTCGCTCATTTCAACTGCTAGGCATCAAATAACCTCAAATTGTGGCCAAAAATCTCAGTTTTCTGAGATTTTGTCTGAATTTGTTTCAATTTACGGCTCAGGTCGTTGTAGTTATTGCAATTGTCCATAAGTCCGAGGGATGGATGCTGAACACTCTAGAAACGGAAACTCTGAGCGTATTTGATAACAATGTATTGCTCGAGCAGGCTCGCGACCTTTTGCTCCACGACCTTTCAGTTCAACTTCAAGCCGCAATTGCCATGGTGTGTAGAATGCCCCGCCTATTGGCAGAGAATGAACGGTGGTATGGACCCAGGGACAATTTCGGAAATTTGAAACTTCACATAAAGCTTTTTGGTGAACCACTCGAACTTGAGAAGGGGCAAACATACCTCATCGTAAGTGATGACCGCGATCTCCCTAAACTAGTTCAGCAATGTATCGAAGCAGTCAAATCTGGGCACCTTGATCTTCAGATTGAAGAGCGTGTGCTAGAGCATCAACAATCTCAACTGAGGCTTTCATAATTAACGTGTCAGGCTTCATCCGACTAAATGTGGTTATCGGCATAATGATTTTGTCGATTTGCGTGACAACCTTGGATATCTCCGCCGGTACCTATCACAATAAATACATCAAAAATATGCCGCTAAACGACACTCGATACTGTCGAAATCAAATGTTACGGGTGGATGCTTCTGCAAACTATCTGATGAAATATATTTATGATCGTTCCTTCACCCACACTCGAGATGGCTATTTGAGTGATCGGGAGGTAATGGGCTGGAGAGATCGTATTACATTTATTACTTTGGATGCTGCAGACAATATTCCACGTTTACGTGGCTTGGCCTGCCGTGATCGAGCGACTGCCAACGTATGGAAACTCAATGCCATTTGGGAAGAAGTTAAGAAGATCAATAAATCAAAAAGACTTGGAAATTAACATTGTTAATTTTGGCGGGCTGGGATTACCGCTTCATGGCAGTCTCATAAAATTCAGTCCAACACCTCCGCACTAAGATGTAAATTCCGTCTGCCTTAAGTCGGAGTTCTCCCTGCCGGTGAGATTTGTGATACTCGTGTGAATATTTAAGGTGTGCGGCCAATCGCCCTAACGCATCAAGACTTGGCTCTCTACCGCTGCTGCGAAGCATCGGCACGTAGCGGCTGGATTTGCCCAGCCACCGTATGGAGAAATCTGCCAAGCTATCTGTAAGGCCCAACTTCTTAAGTTCTTGGTATATTTGCTCAATATGCTCAGACATTTTTTTCCTGACTTCAGTGGCGGTTAGAAAAATACCTGCGACCGTATAATTATTTATACGTCGAGAAAATCAGGGGCCAAAAATGGGCTGTTTTAATTACCCCCTCAGCACAGATTACAAATATTAGCTACTTGGGTAGCTGGAGAGGTTACTTGCGTTTGCAAACACTTGTAATCATTAAACAAAATTTTAAGATTTTGACGTTTAGGCGGTGAGGGTACGATTTTAGTTAATTACCTGTTTTCGCATTTCGTCCCAAACCCGTTGGCAAGTCTCTTCGATGCGTGAGATTTTGTCAGTCACCAACTCTGGCGATGTGGTCGATTGCATCCCATCATGGAAGTCATCTAGTTTGACATATAATGTGAGGAGCGCCGTTGCACTGGGTTGATTGTTCCGCGCCTTCATGACCGAATAGTAGCTGAGGCTCTGGCC
>CAJWOI010000409.1 GCA_913044255.1 uncultured Alphaproteobacteria bacterium | reverse complement strand
ATGTTGATCATTGCCGCGTGTCCCAGTGGCGCTTCCATCTTCATAGCGGTTGTGATCTCGTACCTCTGGATATTTAGAGTTTTTCCAGAGCTGGCTAACGGCTTCTACTATGCCCTTTGTTTTCTCGGTGGCGCGACCAAGCATTTCCTCAGGGAGACCCGGCGGTAGAACCACATGGGTTTCGCCGGACACCACCAAAAATGCTGAATTACCATAATCTCCAGCCCGTACGACGATGTCACCGTCATCGTAACGGATCAATCGTGTGTCATTCTTAATGACTCCGGCGAGTGACTGACTCGTTGGAAAGCGCTCCGGGTCCATGTTGCAAAACGGCTCGAGCGCCAGGACGCGCTTAACATCAGCGTCCGTCATTTCTGGCCCAAACGGGCTATCCCAGCGTTGCGGGCGCTGGATGGTTGTTGTCGTGTCGGCCATCACCGCCTCCGCGCGCGCGGTATGGTCCTCTGAATGGGTTTTCCCCTTACTTATCCAGTTTTGGTAGTAGGGAATCGACCCCGGCGAATTGGCTCCCGTCATGGCTGTCGGCAAGTTTCTTAGCCTCCGCCGATACGCCATTGGCTGCCGTTGTTAATTGTTCCTCGTTGTTTAACTTAAGTTTCGCTCCGTCAGCGATGGCGAGGATGGCTTGAATCTCCGGGGCGTCCACCATTTCAGCAATTTTCTGAAGACGTTTCTCGGCTATTTTTGCACGCTTGGCCATGGCGACAGCATATTTTGCTTTCTCAGTGGCTTTTGCGACGCCGCGTAAGGCGAACTCCAAATCAAGAGCTTGACCGATGATATACATCATCCGTTGACGCTCCAGCGGGGAGGCATTGTTTTCCTTCGTGTACCAGATATTGTGTCGGACCTCGCCCTGACTCCAACCCACCAGTTCGAACTTGCTACCGGCCGGATGTCCTCCTACGTTGACGAGCTTTTCATTTGGGACGGTATGACAGCCGTAGCAGTTCTGTGCTACCGCGTAGATCCTGGAAGGTCGAATCATACCCTCAGCTTCAGATGTTTCGTATCGCGCTGTCTTGTGGGCAGGGTCCTCAGTTTCCGCAGTCACACCCTTGCCACCAAAATCACTGTGTACGTCGATATAGTTTTTGCCGGCTCCGTGGCAGGATTCGCAGGTAATTCCGGCAATGGGCTTAACATCGCCATCGACAACAGACGAGGTGAAATGGCAGCCCAGGCAGTCGCTTTCGGCCTTGATCCGCCGGATCCCCATGGCCTTTGCAATTTCTTTGGCCTTATCGCTACGCGGCAGGTTTTTGAAGGTTGTAGCATGGTGCGTGTCTTTCCAGATTCCGACCGAAGACTTGTGGCACTCCCCACAAGCGTCTGGACCCCTCACCATAGCTGGATCAAGGTGCATTTCCTGCTCTGCTGCGGCTGGCGCCAGACCGGAGAGCGCGCCGAGAACAAAGCCCAACATAAGAGCGGTCGCTCCGAGCGCCTGATATAACCGGGCTAAGAATGCCGTATTTTCCATTTTACCAAGCCTCCATATACAAATGCCGCGTCATGCTAGGATAACTTCCGTCGTCTGCCCGGTTCAAGCATCCAGGGTTAAATTGTTTTTTGGCACTGCGATGCACGCCAAACAAGAGCTTTCTTCGGGTAAAGCACCGGGTTCCTCGATGTAGTCAACCTCGCCCTCTTTGAGTGCTGTGATGCAGGTGCCACAGCTGCCGGCTCTGCACCCTGAATCCATGTCAATCCCGTTGTTTTCAGCAAGTTCCAGTATCGATTCAGCGGACCCATCCCACTTCAAGGTTTTTCCTGATTTCGAAAAAATAACCTCGATAGCGTCTGCCCCCACTGGCGCCGCCTTTTTTTCAACCCCTGGCGTTTTCTTGACACTGGCCGGGCCGAATGCCTCGAAATGCACGTCGCTGTCCGGAACACCCCATTCTCGGAGTCCGCTAGTCATCGACTCCATCATCGGCCCTGGCCCACAAATGTAGTATTCATAGTTGTTGGACGGCAGAACCCTTTTAAAAAGTTCGATGCTTACCCTTTCAGCGTGGTGGTAGTCGCTTCCGTCGATGTCGGCACCATCTCGGGGATTGCTGTAGCACACTTGCAAATGCACATTCTCATGTTCCGCTTCGAGTTGCGCTAAGTGCTCGCGCATAATGTGTTCTTCGCCATGTCTGACTCCGTAGAACAACCAAGTTTCTCGTTTGGAGCCCGATTCACAGAGTGTATTCAGCATGCTGAGCATCGGAGTCAGCCCGATACCGCCACCTATCAGGACCACCGGCGTATGTTTGGACATGTCGAGATAAAAGTTTCCAGACGGCGCTTTAACGTCAACGATATCACCTTCTTCAAGTCCATTATGGAAAAAACTCGATGATAACCCGGGCGGAGCATCTGGTGCCTTGCGTGGCGGATCTGCTCGTTTGATGCTGACGCGGTAGTGCTCCCTTTGAGAAATGCCGTCCGATAAAGAATAACACCGCACGAGTGGTTTCTCTCGATCCGGCAAGCGCAGATTAAAGGTTAAGTACTGGCCAGGATCGAACTGCGGTATTTCCTTGCCGTCGTGGGGCACTAGGTAGAAGGAGCAAATGCCACCGCCTTCCGGCACCTTATGGTTGATGCGGAACTTGCGCAGGCCGGACCAAGTCGAGCTGCCCTTCTCTAGTTCCATCTGACCATGCAGTGTTTCGGCTTCGACGCGACGCCGCAAAACCTGAAGGGACAGTTCTTGTTGGCTTCGGGCAAAAATTGCGCCGCGCCACGATGTGAAAAGGAGGACCACTACCTGGAACAGGGCAGTAGCTACAATTATGGCGCCGACTAAGTGGACCGCGGTTGATCCAAACAAGACATCCATTATTGTCTCACTTTTTCAGTTTCCCCAGCCTCAACAAAGCCAAACACCTTTGACCCCAGCAGCACGTACTCTCTGAGAACCAAGTA
>CAJWOI010000408.1 GCA_913044255.1 uncultured Alphaproteobacteria bacterium | reverse complement strand
CCTAACCCTCTCCATCCGTGCGGCGTGCGCGGGGTCGGCGAAGTTCCAATTTGCCCGCCGCTTTCCGCAGCAACTCAGGCAGTCAAACAAGCAACAGGCAAGTCTTATTACGAGCTTCCAGTAAAGCCAGGTCGTATTATTGAAGCAATAACAAACGGGGATTAAGGGTTATTAAAACCTGTATGAAGGGTGGGTAAAAGATGACAACGGTCTTCCTCCCTTATGCTCTGCGCAAATATGCAGGCGGTGCAGAGCAGGTGGAACTTAGAGCGCGTACCCTTGGAGAACTAATCGAAAATCTAGAAACGAACTACCCCGGTGTTAAACGCCACCTAATTGTAGACGGTGCACTCAAACCAGGCCTGTCAGCGATAATCGGCCACACAGCAACACGACGGGGTCTTCTTCATAAGCTTGATGGGAATGAGGAAGTTCATTTTATAGCCGCTATATCAGGCGGTTAGAGTCAATTAGGCTATCGTTGTGCAGCATTTGATAATCATTACTAAATCCCATCCTTTTACAGGGCTGTATATTACAAAGTAGGGACTCTCCATAATGACGATCTCCGAATCTTCCATAAAGAATGCTTCAAGCAACATTAAATTCCAAAACGGTACGTTGCTCGATGTGCAATCCAAACAAGATATCGCCAATGGCATATCGGTCTTGCTTTCAGCGATTGGTGATGCAGTCGATGGGGAAGGAACAGCAAAAACCCCCACCCGTGTCGCAAATATGTACGACGATCTGCTATCCGGATATACGGTCGACACCACGGAACTTCTCAACGGGGCATTGTTCGAAGTTGAATATGATGAAATGGTGGTGCTAAAAGATATCGACTTTTACTCACTCTGTGAGCATCACTTACTTCCCTTCTACGGAAAGATTCACGTAGGTTACCTTCCTGATCGACAAATTGTCGGGCTATCCAAAATCCCCCGTCTAGTTGAAATGTTTGCACGGAGGCTACAGGTCCAAGAACGCATGACACAGCAAATCGCAGCGGTCATGGACGAATTAATCAAGCCCATTGGAGTTGGAGTCGTCGTCGAAGCACAGCACCTTTGCGCGGCAATGCGAGGCGTAAAAAAACCTAACACGGTCATGACTACTAGCGCTGTGCGTGGTCTTTTTAAGCGTAATTCAACAACTCGTGACGAGTTCATGGGACACGTCCGCCATTCGTAATCCAGTTAATCAATAGAACAAATGGATCCAAATGCAAAAGTATCGTTAGTGACCGGAGCAGGCAGACGTATTGGACGAGCGTTAGCTCTAGCCCTTGGTGACACAGGTTGCCGGGTTGCCGTCCACTATAATCAATCAGAGCAGGATGCTGACGAAACTGCCTCGCTGATTAAAGCAATGGGCAACGAAGCCATTACCTTCAAGGCTGATCTTGAAGATCCTACTCAAGTCGAAGACCTTGCTACACAGGTAAACGAGCAACTTGGCCCAATTGAAATCATAGTTAATAATGCATCGGTATTTGACAAGTTGGGGCTGAAAGAAGTTTCAGCCCAAGAGTTAGATCGCCATTTCGCAATAAACGTAAGAGCACCTTTTCTTTTAGCAAAATCGATGAACGAACAACTTACGAATGGCTCTCCTGGCAAAATTATAAATCTCAACGATTGGCGTAAAGCACGTCCAACTCGTTTAGCGTACGGAGTTACAAAATCCGCTCTAACAGGACTTACGCGTACGCTAGCACTTTCACTAGCGCCCAATATTCAAGTAAACGAAATTGCATTAGGTGCAATATTGCCGCCCTCAGATATACCCATTGATCGACCACGTGACAAGATCGCCATAAACTTGGGCCCGGCTGATCGAATGGGATCCCTCAACGAAGTGGCCAACGCGATGATGATGTTAATCCAAAACGATTTCATCACCGGAGAAACAATCAACGTCGATGGTGGTCGCCACATAAACTGAGCCAAAGATAGCCCTCATACCTAGTCTGAATTATTTCCTAATGCAAACAAACAATGATAAGTCTCTCGACACAGTCAGAATAGAACGACTTGAACTAGATTGCATTATCGGAATTAACCCATGGGAGCGCTTAACCAAACAGCAGATCACTGTAGACATAGAAATTGACACTGACCTTTCTGCTGCCGGTAATTCAGATTCTATTGAAGACACGATCAACTACCGCACGATAGCCAAAACCGTAACCCACGAAATTGAAAAATCAGATTATGGGCTGGTTGAATCTATTGGCGCAAAGATAGCGGATATTTGCCTTGAGGACGATCGTGTATTTTCGGTTAGGGTAACAGTGCGCAAGCCGGGGGCGGTCAGAAAAGCCTCCGCTGTCGGAATTGTTATAAGACGAAACCGAGCAGAATAAATATCACTGAGATCTTAGCCTAGCCAGCAATTGGTTTACGCTATTTTTCTTCTTGGGAATGAATGGGATCTATATTCGATCGAGATGATTTGCGACCACGCAACGGAACCTCACGTATAAACGCCGTAGCAACTACAGCGAGAAGCACAAAAATAAAACATAACAAGAAGACATCACCTACTGCACCTGCCAACGATTCCCGTATCGAGCCGACTACTTGTGCGCCAATAAGTGCTCCCGATTCACCAGAAGCAGCAAACGCGTTCGTCAGATTATCTGAGGCCTCAGGGCTAAGTAGAGCATTTGGATTCCCGGTAATCTGATCAAGTAACTGAGGCGGAACATATTCGGATGCCTCACTGGGGAGGTTTTGCGTCATCCCATCCTTGAATCGACGAACCATATAGGACCCAAACACAGCAAGACCTATGGCGCCTCCAACGGAACGGAAAAACTGAGCAGAGGATGTAGCAATGCCCAAGAATTGTTGCGGCACTCCATTCTGTATGGCGATCGTATACAACGGAAAAGAAGTTCCGAGACCAAATCCCATGACTACAGCCGATATAAGCGCATAACT